>CALBRY010000682.1 GCA_937927665.1 uncultured Chloroflexota bacterium | reverse complement strand
TCGCGCCCACCACAGCGGCGATTAACAGCAGGATCACGCGCGGCAAGATGCGCCGTTTACGAGCATTTGTCTGAGTCATGATTTCTGGTTCTCCCGGTTAACTTTCGGAAAGCGTCATCGTCGCTTCGCCCGTCATACCCGGTCGAATGCGGGTGTCATCGGTTTGGAGCGCAAAACGCGCGGTGTACTGCACGATCCCATCGCTTTGTGAGCCGATCCACGCGATACGCTCAATCGTTGCTTCGAAGCTCTCATCAGGAAGCGCATCAAGCACGATCGTCGCGCTCATGCCTTCGCTCACCTGATCGAGATCGAGTTCGTGGATCGATGCTGTCAAGTACAACTGCGAAAGATCGGTCATCGTGATCGCCGCTGTATTGGCTGAAACCGTGCTGCCCACTTCAATATTCACGGCGGTGATCACCCCTGCGATCGGGGAGATGATTTCAAGGCGGCGGAGGGTGGTTTCGGCGCTGGCGAGGTTCGCTTCCGCGATATCGACCGAAAGCTGCGCGTTCCGTACCTGTGTTTCGTCCGAACCCGCCATCAGTTGATCATATTGAAGCTGTGCGATCTGAATGCGTATTCCGGCTGCCCACAGACTTGATGTATCGGGGTTTTGCGCGGCTTCAAGGTTCAAGCGCGCAATCTCCATATTGAACGACGCCTGACCGACAGCCGCATCTTGCAGCGCGGTCGCGGCTTCGCTGGCGTTCATATTGGCGCGGACTTGCACCGCGAGATCATACGCTTCGACGGCTTGCTGATAACGAATCTGAAGCTGGGTAAGCTGTGAATCATTGTCTGAATTGGCAGCATTCGAATACGACTCTTGTGCGCTGGAAATACTCAGTTCTGCCGATTGAATCTCGGCGTCTGTCGGCGGCTCAAGCAGGTTTTGCAGACTGATCTGTGCGCTTTCGAGGCTCAACTGTGCTTGACGATAGCTCACCTGTGCGTCGGTATCGTCCAGCCGCGCCAATACCGTCCCCGCTTCGACATAATCCCCTGCTTGCACATAGACTTCGCTCACCGTGCCGGATGTCTGGAACGCGAGATCGGCGGCGCGACTTGCTTCGACCGCTCCCAGCACAGCGATCGACTCGACGGTTTCCACCACCGCCCCCGCCGCAGCATCGAATGCCCCGCCGCGGCGTGCCGCTATCGCCGCCGCCATTTCCGCTGTGACTTCGAGGGTTTGACCATTGGGCAGCGTGATCGTCTCAGTTTCTCCGGCCGTCGCGCTTTGCTGCGTGGCGGAGAACGCGCCGATCCCCGCCGGGAGCGCGATGGTCAGGAGCAGTAATAGAAATAAGGCGCGTGTGACACGCATAGCACCTCCAACTGAATTGCTGCGGAATTTAGCTTGATTGTGGGGATCGATTTTGGGACTGTCGTGGAGGGATTTTGGGGAATCTGTAAACTTTTTCGTCTAAACAGGAATTGAACAACTCGGCGCCACAATCGTGCCGTAGAATGGCGATTGAAATGATCGAGTTAACAAACAGCCATGACTACATCAAGCATCTTACTCATTGAGGACAACCGGGAAACTGTACGCGCGCTCCGTGTATTTCTGGAAAACGCCGGTTTTCGGGTATTCACTGCCTATGATGGCAGTTCCGGTTTGCAGTTACTTCGCAGTGAGCATCCTGATCTTCTCATCCTTGATCTGATGCTGCCTGACCTGAACGGATTGGACATCACCCGCGCCGTGCGCGCCGATCAAACGCTCAAAGCAACGCCGATCATTATGCTGACAGCGCGGGTAGATGACACCGATAAAATCGTCGGCTTAGAAGTGGGCGCGGATGATTACATCACCAAGCCGTACAACCCGCGTGAAGTCGTCGCACGGGTGCGCTCGGTACTGCGCCGCGCACATGGTGAGCTTGAGCCGGAAGTCGAACGTGTACTCATCTATGGCGATCTCAGGTTAGACCCGTCGCGGCGCGAATTAACGCTGTGCGGGCGCGAGATCGATCTTACGCGCATCGAGTTTGAGTTGATTCACGCGCTGATGCGGAGTCCCGAACATATCTTCACCCGCAGCGAATTGATCGAATCGGCGCTGAATTACCAATATGACGGTATGGAACGGTCGCTCGATACACACATCAAGAATTTGCGCCGCAAGCTGGCGGATGATTCGCGTGATCCGGAATACATCCAGACGATTTACGGCGTTGGGTATCGTCTAAGGAATCGCTAGATCATGCGTCAACTCTGGGTACGGCTGAGTCTTGCATTCGGCGCGGTGGTATTCATTTCGTTTGCGCTCGTCGCGCTCTTGAGCGTGGCGATTATTCGCGTCAATGCGGAAAACTCGTTTGCAGGGGAGCGCGTTCGCATCCTCGAAGGATTGAGCGAACGCCTCGCCGCGTTTTACACGACCAATTTCACATGGGATGGGGTGAGCGCCTTTTTTGAGGGGGCAGAAGCCGCTTTTCCGGCGCGGATGTTCCCCTCTGGCGTGATTTTGCTCGATAGCGACTCCGATACGATTTATGGTACGCTGCCAGAGGATTATGAGATCAGCGCCACCGTGCCGATCAGCGTCAATGATGCCCCCATCGGAACGCTGCTGATGGCAGTTCCACCTGCGCCGCGTGCCCCGCTGGCTAGTCAAGGATTCTGGATATTCCGCGATCTGGTGCGGTTGGATGATCTGCTCGTACTGCTGACGCTTGTCGGCGGAATCATGAGCGTGTTATTCGGCATTTTGATCAGCCGTTGGATGACAACACCGCTGCACGAAGTCGCACAAGCCGCCCATGACATCGGGGAAGGGCAGTTGGATCGGCATGTTCAAGAGATGGGGACTGCCGAAGTCAAAATGCTCGCCGAAGCATTCAACCGCATGGTTGATAAACTCCATAACGCCGAACTGCTGCGGCGGAATCTGGTCGCGGATGTGGCGCATGAACTTCGCACGCCGATCACCGCGCTGCAAGCGAACCTGTACGCCATCCTTGATGATGCGTATCCGATGACCAAGACGGAGATCGCCGGGTTATACGAGCAAACGCGCACCCTCAGCCGCCTTGTCACCGATCTGCACGAAATCGCACAGGCAGAAGCGCAGCAGCTCCCGATGCGCTGCGTACCCGCTGATCTCGGTCAAATCGTTGAGGAGATTACATCCCCGTTCAGCGTGGTAGCAGAAAGCCGAAACGTAGCATTTGAAGTATCCATTCATCCGGGACTGCCGGATGTTGTGGTCGATAAACAGCGCGTCGCACAGGTGATCAATAACCTGATGAGTAATGCATTCCGCCATACGCCGGACGGCGGCAAAATTTGCGTCGAAGTCGAAAAGACAGAGACAAACGTGCAGGTGATCGTCAGCGACACGGGCGAAGGAATCGCGCCGGAACATCTGCCGCACATCTTCGATCGATTTTATCGGGTGGATTCCGGGCGCAGTCGTGATATGGGCGGCACAGGGTTAGGCTTGGCAATCGTCAAAGCGATCGCCAGCGCGCACGGCGGAACGGCTTACGCAGCCAGCGAAAAAGGACACGGAACACGGATGGTGATCACTTTCCCGCTGAATACCCTCGCTGCAAAGCCGGATGTTTAGGTGTGATCGTTTTAGCGAGAGGTTGTTATGAGCGCACAACTCCAAACCGTAATCGGTAATATTCCGATTGAGGCTGTGCAGCTTGCCGATTCGCACGCGCATGTGTGGATCAATCCGCCGGCGGGCATCGCCGAAGATGCGCGGATCGAATTGAACGATTCCGTGCATATTCAGGAAGAACTGACGCAGTTCAAAAGCGCGGGCGGAACCCTCTTGGTCGATTGTCAGCCCGGCGGCGCGGGACGTGATACGCGCAAGCTCCGCCAGCTTTCAGAGGATAGCGGTGTGCTGATCACCGCGACGACGGGAGTCCATCAGCGCAAGTATTACGCAGCGGATAGCTGGCAGTGGCGCGCCAGTGCGGACGAAGCGGCGCAGTATTTTATCGATGAACTGACGTATGGCACGCGCGAATCGCTCGACGGTCATGGGAACATCGACCCGATTCGGGCGGCGGTGATCAAAATCGGCTACGAAGGCGTGATCGAAGGACAAACACGAATCTTCATGGAAGCGGCGGCGGTCGCATCCCGTCAAACAGGCGCGGCGATCCTGTTCCACACCGAACAGGGACGCAATGCCGAAGCGCTGATCCCATTTTTCGAGCGGCACAACATCCCGATGAGCCGACTCTATGTGTGCCATATCGATAAGCGTCCGGATATTGGACTGCACCGCGCGTTAGCACAGGCGGGGGTGCTGCTCGGTTATGACACGTTCGGACGCCCGAAGTATGATCCGGAACACGGCGTATGGCAGTTGATCCCCGCGATGGCGGAAGCCGGACTCACACACGCGATCGCAGTCGGGCAGGATTTCGCGTTCCCGTGGATGTGGCGATCATTCGGCGGCGCGCCGGGGCTGACCTTCCTACAAACAAGCATTATCCCGCGCTTGCAAGCGATCGGATTGGATGCAGACGCGATCAAACGGATGACCGCGCAAAATATCGCAGAGCGGCTGGCATGGCAGGCGACCTAAGCGCGATCCCGCTGGTCAATCGATCAATCTTAGCTCCCGCGCTTTGCTGATCGCTTGGGTGCGGTTTCGCACGCTGAGCTTGCTAAAAATGTGGTTGATGTGCTGCTTGATCGTTCCGGTCGAAAGCACCAACCGTTCGGCGATCTCCGAATTCGATAACCCTCCGGCGATCAGGATCAAGACTTCGCGCTCACGTTCGCTTAAAAGATCGTTGTGCTTCGACCGTTCACGCGCATCGTGCATCGCATCCAACACGGTATCGATGAAGGCGGGCGCTTGCTGGCGAACCTGCGGCAGCATCGGCGCGATTTCCGGCACATCATCGACAAAAATTCGCACACAGCGTTCCCGCTCTGCGATCAGCACCGCGTCGGCAAGCAGCGTATTCACGCGCCCGGACTCGCGTACATGCCGGGCGGCGCACACGCGCAGCAATCGCGCGACCATCCAATAGCGGATATAGCCGCGCTGTTCCGCGAAGGCTTCTATGCGGAGGATAAACGCCGATGCTGTTTTCCATTCTTCTTGCGCCAGCAGCAGACGCGCATACACAAGATGCTGCTCCATATGGAGATAATGCAGCGGTTGATCAGGATGCAGACCTGAATTTTCCGCCCACTGTTCGGCAGCATCGAGCGCGCCTTGTCGTAAGAGCAAATCGCCTTCGAGCGCGCTTAACCATGTGTGATCCGCCGGACCGGGTTGGGTGCTGTTGTGCAGCACACGCCGGACGAGCAGCAGCGCGCCATCAAGATCGCCTTCCGCGGCGAGTATCTGCGCCTCAATTCCACCGATCACGCCGCGAATCGATGGCACATCGAACGACAGCGAAGTCGCGCGCGCCTGTTCGATATAAGCACGGGCATCATCGAGCGCATTCGCATCATACGCAATCCGCGCCAATGTACACAGCATCAACACCTGCGCTGGCGTTGTGTACTTTTGTTCCCGGTAGTAGGCAAGGGTCGTGTGACAAAGCGCCTCGGCTTCGTCACGCTGCCCGTTCAGGCGGAGCGCATGCGCCAGCGCGATCTCGACGATCGGAATGAACAGCGGTTTACCGACGGCGCGGCTGACCTGTGCCGCTTCCCGGAGGGACGCGATCGCATGCGGGAGCGGTTCACTGCGCTCCTGTGCTTCTGCCAGTGACCACAACGCCATCAGCCGCCACTGTGAATTATCGTATTCGAGCCGCTCCGCCGCCTGCCGCGCATAATCAATCGTCTGCGCGGGATCGCCGTGAACGAGCGCGAGGAAAGTCTGCGCCAGCCGCAGCCGCCCCTGACTGGCGTTATCCAGTTGATCGAACCGCATTTCAAGCTGGCTGCACAGGAGTTCGGCGCGGTCGATTTGATCGGTCAGCACGGTAACCCATGCTTTCATGATGAGCAGATCGGGGTGACTCTCGAATTCGGAATCGGGCAGCGAATCGAGCCAACCCAACACCGTGACGAAGCGCCCATCAACCGTGAATGGATCAGCATGGCGGCGGATCAATGCGATCACCGCTTCATAACTGCCCGTCAGCGCCGCCGCATCAAGCGCATAGCGGATCGCATCTCCCGCCATGCCATTCTCATCCAGCCAGTTTGCCGCCCGCTGAGAAAGTTCGGCGCGTTCTTCGTTGGAAAGCGTATGCCGCAGCACATCCGCGAACAACTGATGATAGCGATACCACATGCGGCGGTGATCGAGCGGAAGCAAGAACAGATTCGCCGCTTCAAGATGTTCAAGTAAGGCGCGGCTGTCGGTGCGTCCGGTGACGGCATCACACAGCGGCGCGTTGAAGCGCTGTAACAGGCTGGTTTGACGCAAAAAGGTACGCACATCGGCGGGTTGACGTTCCAGCACTTCGGTGAGCAGATAATCAACAATGTAGCGGTGATCCCCCGCGAAATCCGCCACAATCGAGGCGATGTCTGCCGGGTCTTCTTGCAGCGAAAGCGATACGAGTTGAAGCGCCGCCGCCCAGCCTTCGGTGCGGGTGATTAACGCCTGAATCGAGTCCGAATCGAGTTCAAGCTGCATTACTTCGCGCAAAAACAGCGTGGTTTCTTCGTTGGTGAAGCGGAGATCGCGCTCGCGGATTTCGGTGATCACGCTGCGGACGCGCATCCGACCCAACGGGAGCGGCGGATCTTCGCGGGTGACGATCACTGCATGCAATCGCGGCGGCAGATGATCGATCAAGAAGCGCACCGCTTCATGGACGCGGCTTTCGGTGATCAAGTGATAATCATCCAGCGCCAGCATGATCGGGCGGTTGAACACCTGCACATCGTTGATCAGCGGCGCGATCAGCGCTTCCGCCGGGGGAATCTGCGGCGAATCAAGTAAATGCGCGGTCATGCCGCCCAAACTTGAATCGACCGACTGGAACGCGCCGACCAGATAACGAAGGAACTGAACCGGATCATTATCGCCTTCGTCCAGCGAAAGCCATGCGACCGGATCGCCGCGCTGTGCCGCCCACATCGTCGTGAGCGTGGTTTTGCCGAACCCCGGCGGCGCAGAAATCAATGTCAAGCGGTGTCCGGTTTCGAGTCCGTCATTGAGGATTTGCAGCAGGCGCGAACGCTGCATCATGCGGGCACGCACAGGCGGCGTCGTGATCTTGGTGATCAGGCGCGGCGGCAGGGGCGCGCTTTGGATGGTGTGTTCGTCCGTCCACTGCACATCGATTGCAACCGATACAGGCATAGAAGCTGATACGGGTGTCAACGGGTGCGCCGCTGGACTCGGTTTTGCGGCGATCAGCGTTTCGAGTTCTGCGCCAATCTGCCGGAAACTGATCGGACGCAGCGCCGCGTCTTTCATCAGCATGCGCTGGATCAACGCACGCAGTCCGGCGGGAATATCCGCCCGAAAATGTGACGGATCGGCAAAGTCATCGCTGATGATGCTGCGAACAACTGCCGCTGGAGAGTCGCCGTTGAACGGTACACGTCCGGTCAACATCTGGTAGAGCATCACACCGAAAGACCACACATCCGATCGTTCATCAGGGGTTGCGCCCGTGCAAACTTCCGGGCTGATATACAACCATGTGCCTAACGCAATTCCCGGCTGAGTTAAGCGTGCTGCACCATCCGCGAAGGCTAACCCGAAGTCTGTCAAACGCGGCGTGCCATCTTCCGAAAGCAGCACATTCGCGGGCTTGATATCGCGGTGCAAAATGTTGAGATGATGCGTGCGCGCCAGCGCGTCCGTGAGTTCAAGCGCGATCGCCAGCGTGGTTTCGATTGGAAGCTGCGGCTGCTGTTTGAGCAGATCCGCCAGCGTACCGCCGCCGACATACTCCAGCACGAGGAATTGTTCCCCATTCGATTCGCCCGCCGCGAGAATTTTGACGATGTTCGGATGATTGAGTTTGTACAGCAGATCGATTTCGCGCTGGAAACGGGCGCGCGTATCTGGCTGTGCGGTGGCGATATCCCGGCGCATCCGTTTGATCGCAACACGCTCCCCGGTTTGCGTATCGCGCCCCGCGAAAACGTCGCCCATGCCGCCGCGCCCGATCGGGTGTTCAAGCACATAACGATTAAAAAGCAGTACAGGTTCGCTCATCGGTCGATACCGTCTCTTGTGGTTCGGTGGTGCCTCTAGCATACCATGCACGATGTGCAGCAGATTTTAGTGAGTTTCGTCGTTTTCGATGAGCTGTACGGAGATGAGCGGCAGCGCGAGATCGCGCAGACGCGCCAACAAGCCATACAGCGCCGCTTGATCGATCAACGTGCTGATCAACACGGTATCGCCGTCTTCGGTTTGGCGAAATTCGGTATCGTCAAACCATTCCCGCCAGCGTTCGACAGGAAGGGTTCCCCGCACGCAGATCCTATACGTGAATGTACGGCTGCTCATCAGTGATTTTCCCTTTCCGTTTAGCGCGTCGGAATTTCAAACGGGATCGAAAGCGTGCCGATCGCATTCGTTTCGACCGCATCTTTCGGGAGTTCCTGCCCTTCGATGCGATATTGGCTCATACGGCTTAAGCGGATGATCCGGCGCATCACGCGCTGCGTTTCTTGGCTCACCAGCGCTCGATCTTCGCTGTCGCCGTGTAGATGAATCGGCGCGCCAAGCGTGATGAAATACGGACCATCGAGATACAGCCGCGCGATTTCCGAGTCACCATTGCGATCTTTGATTCCAGTATCGTGCAGCCGAATCCGCGCCGGATCGAGCGCGATCCCGACCGGAATAATAGGCGCGCCGGTCAGCAGTGCCAAGCGGACGACTCCCGTATGCGGACGGGCGACTTTTCCGGTAGGACTCAGGGCTCCTTCCGGAAAGATGGCGACACTTTTATCTGCCCGCAAAAGCTGCTTTGCTTCTTCAAATGCCCGTCCGCCTTCTTCGCTGATCACGCGGATATGTCCCGCGCTTTTGAGATAGCTGCCGAAAACCGGCGCTTTGAAGGCGGATTCTGTCACCAGAATATGCACCTGTTCCGGCGATACGATCGGGATCACGAACGGATCGAGCGTTGTCGGGTGATTCGGGGCGAAAATCTTCGCGCCCGCCGGGAGCGCCTCATGATAGAGAATGTTCAAGTCAAGCAGAGAACGCGCCACCATTTCAACGGCATAACGTCCCATCCAGTACAGCATTTTTTGTGCCATCGCTCAATTCCTCGCACATCGGCAGAACATCTTAACTTGATGGTATGCAATGGTGAGGGGGCTGTGCGTCTAACCAAAGTTATATTCCGCGGGTATAGACGTGAAAGGAACGGAGCAGGTGGACATCGCATTCTATGGGGACAGCCTGACCGATGGGTATCCGGGCGTATCGTATTTCAAACTGCTGAAGGCACGGTTTCCCGATCATACGCTGATCAATTACGGGCGCTTCAACGATACGACGATCAGCCTTCATCGCCGCGTGATTACCCGCCGTTTGCTGCGCCCGGTCGATCTGTCGATCGTGTGGGTGGGCGTAAATGATGTATTGGTGCGCGAATCACGCTTGTTTTCGCGGCTGCGGCGCTGGTGGGCGCGTGATGAGGATGAATTTCGCATTCATTACCGCGCCCTGCTTGACCTGCTTACACCGCACGCGCAGCAGGTGATCGCCTTGACCCCCGCGTGCGCCAATGAACAGCCGGAAAGCCGCCCGAATGCGGCGCTTGCGCGGCTCGGCGTGATAATCACGGATGTGTCGGCGGCATATCCCAACGTCCGCGTGCTTGATCTGCATACAGCGTTTACCACCGCGCTCGAAAACGAGCGCATATCAAGCGCGGTTTATCGTCCGCCTCATCTGCTGCAAAGCCTATTGGATGCGCTCCTGCTCAGGACGCCGCAAGCCGTCGATCAAGCCGCCGCACAGCGCGGACTGCATCTGACGCTGGACGGTATACATCTCAACAGTGCGGGAGCGCAGATCGCCGCTGATGCGATAGCGGCGGCGATCCACGCTTACGAAGCGGAGCGGGCAAGCGGCTAAATATTCTCGTCCAACCAATCGAACATGCGCTGGGTACTGACGGCAAGCGCGCCGTTTTGATTGTGCAGCAGTCCGGTATCCTCTGCTGTGAACAGCATATAGGTTTTCGGGCAGGTCAGCGCATCATACAGGCGGCGCGCATGACCCGCACCCCATGCCTCGGCTTCTCCGTCCATCACCAGCACGTTGCAGGTGACGAGATGGGCGATATCGGCGTTGGTGTAGCTCCGCAGCTTGATCATCAAATCTGCCGCCGATGATGCGCCGAATTTCCAGCTTGCCGAATTCAGCCACCATTGATAATACGGCGGCGCTTGGCTGATAAATCCCGCCATCGCGGTATTAAACGCGTCGGGATCGCTGTCCAGAAGCGCGCCGAGTTCGGGATACGATTCAAAGAAAAACGCCGCGAAAAATTCCGCCCAACTATACATCGCCGGATTCGCGATGCAGATTTTGACGCGCCGCTCAAATGCCACCGCCCGCGTTACGAGTGCGCCGCCAAAGCTCAAGCCGTTTAACGCGATCCGCGATGCGTCCACTTCCGGCTGGCTGACAACCCAATCGACAACGGGTGTGATGACATTTTCCCAATCGGGACGGAAGGTCAAACCGCCTTCACGCAGCGCCAACCCTTGCCCGGGATGGTGAAAGAGCAGGGCATGATAGCCGCGTTTGACGCACGCTTCGGCAAGGAACAGACATTCTTCAACCGATGCGTCCATGCCTTGATGCACGATCAAGATCGGCGCGGGAGCGGTAGCAAGCGGCGAACGGAAGAAATACCCCGGCAGGGTTGTTCCTTCATACGGGATTTCGACAGGTTCGCCGGGGATTTCGAGCAGGCGCAGCGCACTTTCAAAACATTCGGCGCTGGCGCGGGCGGTGCGCGCCACTTCGGGATCGTCGGGTGTTTCGGCGTAGATCAACCCGGCAAGATAATAGGCGGATGCGCGCAGATAACTTTCGCCCGCGCTCACCGTATGACCGCTGGCAAGACTGGTTTCCGCGCTCACACGCAGTCGATCCGCTGTGCGATACCATTCGGCGCGCCAGCTTGCCGCGTTTCCCGGCTCGATGCGGCTGGCGGTATCCAAACATTCGCCAACATCCGACATGCGATACCACGCATGCCCCAGAAAATAGATCAGACGCTCATCCATCAGCGAGTCGCCGATAATGGAGAGTTGATACCATGCCTGCGATTCGGCATTCTCCGGCGTTGTATCCTGCAACCGCGCGGGGGTTTCCGCAAATGCGGGGAGCATCGCCCCCAACCCGGCAGCGCTGGAAACTCCGGCAACTTTTAAGAACTCGCGCCGATTCAATGATGCGATTTTCATGGTGATACCCTTTCAATGGTTCATCATCAGACCTCACATTGAAAGGATGTCACCCCGCACACTAGGCTGTCATGCAACCAAAGTTACACACGCGGGTTACAGCGATTTCGCACCGCTACAATTTCGGACATGATCGCGAGCGCGATTTCCGGGGGCGTGCGTCCGCCCAGATCAAGCCCGATCGGTCCGTGCAGTTTTGCGAGATCCGTTTCGGTCATTCCGCCTGCAAGCATGCGCTCGCGGCGCTGACTCTGGGTTGACTTGCTGCCAATCGCGCCGACATAAAACGCGCAGCTAGGGAGCGCGATCCGCAGCGCCGGATCATCAAGTTTGGGATCATGCGAAAGCACCACGACAGCGCTTAACGGTGACAGCGTGATCGCGTTGAGCGCCTGTGTCGGAAAGGCGTTGATCAAGCGGTCAACATCCGGGAAACGTTCCTCACTGCCAAATGTGGTGCGCGGATCGATCAGCGTGGTGCGGTAGCCCAACACTTTCGCTAACTGTGCCAGCGCGACGCCGATATGCACCCCACCCACGATCACGATCTCCGGCGCTGGAGCGATCACATCAAGGAAAATTTCGGGCAGCGGATCGCCAGATGGCGTAACACGGCGCGGCTGACCATCCGCGAAGGCGGTTTGTGCGGCTTCGATCACCCACACATCGATTTCGCTGCCGAGTGTTCCGGTGATGCTGCCATCGGCACCGATGATCATTTCGCGTCCGATCAGTTCCGGCACACCTTGAATTACGGTGGCGATCACGATTGCACGCTCGGAATTGACTGCTGATCGCACCTGCTCCAGCTTGGCAGGATCAAACCGGTTGACGAACACCTCAAGCGAACCGCCGCACGCCAACCCGACTTCCCACGCTTCATCTTGCGTGACGCCAAAATGCAGCAGTTCCGGCACGCCTGTTTTGATCACCCTGTAAGCAGTTTCGATTACGGCGGTTTCGACACAGCCGCCGCTCACCGATCCGCATACCTGTTCGCTTGCTGTCACCGCCATTTTTGCCCCTACTTGGCGCGGTGATGATCCCCAAGTCTGAATCACGGTCGCGACCGCGATCGAGTCGTTTTCGGCTGACCAGCGGGCTGCATTGGCGAAAATGTCTCTCATGAAAAAAGCTCCTCAGATCAACTCATGTTTGATCGGTAGGTTTAGGGGGTGCGCCGCCAAGCTGAACCCGGCAGTTTTCCAGCCATATGAGGATCGAGTTCAACTGATGGACGCGGAGTTCTAATCCCAGCCGGTTGAAAACCTGATCCGGCGGCAGTTCCGCGAGGGCTGTTTGCATACGGGAGAGCGCGGCGCGGGTATCGTCGATCTGGGTATCGATCAACTGCCCGATATTTTCCGGCTCTGTTGCGTGAACGAAATACAAGCGCGTCAAAAATTCAACGCGGATCGCATGTGAACTCGGCTCGGTGGATTTATGCAGCCACGCCTCAAAATGACGCCGCCCGCTGATCGTCGAGCAGAATCGCCGCCGCGCCGGAGCTTTCTCCTGTTCTTCCAACGCTCCCGTGATCAAGCCGCGTTCTTCAAGGCGGTTGAGGATGTTATACGTTTGGCTGAGGCTGATGTTCCAGATTTGCCCCAACTGCTGCGTGATGCGCTCATGCAGATCATAGCCGTGCGCGGGCTGCTGGTGGATCATCCCCAACAGCACGTATTCGGGCGATACACTGCTTGCCTGAGGTTTCTTAGTCAAAACTAACCCCCATATCCACAATCACGCGCTTCGCCATCGTCAGCTTAATCTCGTCCACCGGCTTGATCTCGACTTTGACATCGTCGGGCAGCGCCAGTCGCGCGCGGATCGCCTCGACGGCGGAGGGAATATCCCCTACAACTTGAACGCTTATCGTAAGTCCATAGCGCGTGACTCCGTGCGCGACCGCAATGGCATTGACGACGTTTTCGACGCTGAACAACATCCGATCCAATTCCCCGATCGTGATATGTCCATCTCCCAAAGGAATCCGCCCATTCAGCCGCCGCGCGACACGCTCCAATGTTTTGAGCGATGTTCCGCACGGACACGCCCCCGGCACGAATCGCCCATAATCGCCCGTGCGATAGCGGATCAAGGGCATGCCGCGCCGCATCAGCGTCGTGAACACGATTTCGCCGTAGTCGCCATCGGGGAGCCGTAATTCTGTCTGCGGATCGATGATCTCGAACAGCAAATCGGCTTCGCGCAGGTGATACCCGCGCCGCGCTTCGCATTCGACGCCGCCGCCGAGTCCCATTTCGGTCATGCCGTAATGATCATAAGCCTCACAGCCCCATGTGCGCGTCACGGTTTCGCGGATCGGGTCAGGGACGTGATCAGTCGCAAACAGAACGCTCTTGAGCTTAAAAGCGGGCTGCGTGCGCGCCAGCACGAGCAGATGCACCGGAACGCCCACCACCACGTTGATCGACTCGCGCCGGATCACGTCCGCGACCGCCGCCGGATCATCGACCGCGCCATATTTGAACGGAATCGCGCCGAGTCGCTCCAACGCCGTCGCCAACAGATCGCCGACGCTGCCGGGGGTTTGACCGGGCAGGAGGATCAGGACGCGGTCGCCGGGATCGGTAAATGTGGACATGCCGACATGAAAGAAATCAATCGTGAGTTCTTGATCTTCCCGCGTGAAGTACAACCGCTTCGGGCTGCCCGTCGTCCCTGTGGTATCGAGTGTGACCACGCGCTGAATGTCGTCTTGCGAGACGGACACCAATTGAAGCGGGTTGCGGCGGATATCGTTCGCGGTCGTGAATCGCAGCCATTTTAGATCGTCTAATCCTGTGATCGGCGGCGCGTCCGCCAAGCGCCCCCGGTAAAACTGACTGCGCGCCCGCGCCCATTCGACCGTTTCGCGGAGCTTCTGAGTTTGATAAGCGGCGAGATCGGTGTGATTTGTTTTGGCGGCGATCCATGCGTCAAGCGGCGTGCGTTTCATGAGATCACATCCGCGTGACTCGGCTGACCGCGATAGAGCGATTCGCCGCGCTGGTTGGTCAGGTTGTACGCGCAAAACGGGATCAACCGCCCATCCGGGCTGACCGTATGAATGCAGCAGTCGCGCAGCCGTTCGAGATCGAGCGTCCACGCATCTTGAAACGCCATGCCGGAAATGCAAAATGTGTGCGTTTTGGTGCGGGAGAGGAACACATCCCATTCACCAAACGGGGAGTCGCCAATACTGCCGATCGAGATCGTGTTCGTCGGGTTGGCTGACCAATGCTGCGCGACAAACTGGCGGGTTTTCTCCGCGCCTTGCGCCGCTGGCGTGGGCGTGCAGCATGCTGTTTGCTGCTGTTTTACCCACGGGCGCAGTGATCCATCCGGCATCACGACGAAATTCCCATGCAGCGAACACAGCGCGTTCTCACAGCCGGATGTGGTGAAGTTCTCCACGCTGATCATTCCGCCCGTTTGATCTTGGATGGCGCGCATCACATCGGGGATTGTGAATCGATCCGCGTCGGCGGGGGCTTGCGGATAGCGCCCAAAATAGCTGACAGGCTGAAAATGCACGCCGCGCATCGTCGGAAAATGTTCGAGCGCAAAACGGATGATCGCGCCGATGTTGTGGGTATTCACGCCGGGGACGAGCACCGGAACGAGGACGACGCCGATCTCGTTTTCGGCACAGGCGGCGATTGCAGCGCGCTTACGCTCCAATTGGCGAACGCCGCGAATGGTTTTTAAGATGTCGTCGTCTGTGCCGTCAAATTGCAGAAACACCGACGCTAATCCGGCTTCTTTTAAGCGCTTGACATAGGCGGGATCACGGGCAAAGCGCATCCCGTTCGTGTTCACCTGAATGAACTCAAACCCGAACGCGCGCCCCATCGCCACGATCTCCGGCAGATCGTCGCGGAGCGTCGGCTCGCCGCCGGAAAGCTGAATATTCGCCTTCGTTCCCGCTTCGAGCAGACGCTTGTACCAGCTTTCGATGGTGTGCAGATCAGGATCAGGCGCGGCATGTTCACCCGCGCTGGCGAAACAGAAATGACAGCGCAGATCACAGCGCTGCGTGACTTCGAGCAGGGCGGTACATGTCTGCTGGCGGTGATCCGTGCATAACCCGCAGTCAAACGGGCATCCGCGATCCACCTGTGTGAACGGAGTTGACGGGTGCGCGGGGATTTTCGGTTTCACCCAATCGGTATAAGCGGGGTGCTGACCACGCCATAAAATCGCCTTAAATTCGCCGTGATCCGGGCATGTTTTGATCAGAAAAATGTCATCACCGATTTGTACACGTTCGCCGTCGATCCGCGCCAAGCAGACCGGGCAAACGCTTTCGGTGGTTGCGGCGTCAGTCGTCATCACTGCCCGCCAGATCAAACCCATTTTCGACCAGAAGCTCTTTCACTTTTTGGAATGTCCCCGCGACCATGACGGGACAGCGGATTCCTGTATTATTCGGGTTCCCCGCGAGAATTTCTTCACAGCGGATGCCGCCGTAGTCCTGACCGTAGCCCGCTTTGAACCACTTCACCAAATCCTCGATCATGAAGTTGAGGCGTAAATTCTCCTCCTCGTGCGGCTGACCTTTCCCGGCGTACAACCCGACTAAACACGCGCCGCCTGTCAGCGCGCCGCATGTTTCGCCTGTGAAGCCTAAGCCGCCCGCCAAGCCCTGCATCGCCCGCACCAGATCAGGATTATCTTTGCCTTGCAGCTCCAGCCCCAACATGATCAAGATTTGACTGCAAAAAAAGCCCTGCGCTTTGAGTTCTCGCATGCGTTCAAGAATGTATTCATCCATGAAAACCCTCCCCCTAACTTTTTTGTGCGATCACCAAGCAGTAGCCCGGTTTTGACCGCGCCGCCGCTGTTTGAAGTTCGCCGCGTTCGCGGTGGGTCGCGCACTGCCAGAATTGATCGAGCGAACCATGCTCCCAGATCAAACGGGCGGCGAACAATTTCAACGCATCGGTGTGATCCTCCCACAGCGTAACCGTGAATCCGTGTGCGGTCAGCCGCATCGTGATTTCTGTACGCGATACCGCACCCGTCAAACACGATCGGATCGGCAGATCGTGGAGCGCCGCCGCGCCATCAGGATCGCGGGCATAAAGATCGCTCACGATCAAAAAGCCGTGCTGCCGCAGCACGCGCGCCGCTTCGCTCAGGGCGCGATCCGCCTCCATGAGCGAGAGCGTACATTCCATCAACACCGCATCAAAAGTTTGCGCGGCAAACGGCAGCGATTCGCCCGCCGCCTGAATCAGCGGCAGTGCCGAACAGCGCCGCTTTCCTGCCTGTGTGAGCATGGATGATGGATCAACGCCGATCGCCTTCATGCCGTGCCGCGTGATCAAGTGTTCGACCGACGCGCCTTGACCGCAGCCGACATCGATCACCTGTGAACCCGCCGCCAGCGCGCAAAACGCCAATGCGTGATCGGTCAGCGCCAGCCCGCCGGGGCGGATCGTCTCGCCGCTCACTTGCAGCAGCGGGGCTTGTTCATACAGGCGGATCGGGTCGCTGTTCATAAGCGCGGCGCTCACTTATCCTCAAGCTGCTTTTCGACATCGACCATTTTGCCGAGCGCTAAATCTTCGGGAATAAACACCAGTCCGCACTGCGGGCATTTCCACAGCTTGACCGGAAAAGCGTTGCCCATATATCCCACATCGACCGACGCGACCTCTAACGGCAGATTGCAGTTTCCGCACATCCATGGGGATGTGCTGGGAATTTCAACATCGGTCACGATTCGCCGCTCCCCGGAACTTCCATGCGGTGACTATAGGCGTTGAAAATCACATACCCGTCGGTCTGCGGTTGATACTCCACCCAATAGGTGACGGTTGTCGGCTTGAAGTACGCCAAAAAGCGCCCGGACTCCGGGTTTTGCAGACGACGTTTTGTGCGTTCCGCGTATTCGATCACACGCTGAATATCTTCTGTCAGGATCAAGCGCTGCTCAAGGCGGGCGCGTACCTCATCCGATACGATCAAGCGGATTGCCTCGTATGTCTGTGATCCGTTCATGGTTTCTCCCCAGATCGTCGTTAAGAGCTTACGTTTGAGCCGCGCCCGATTTTCATGCCGCTGTGACCAGCCGGGGCTGTGGCGCGCCGCTCGATCGTCTGTGGGTTCACCGTAGATCAAATCGAGGAGGTGCAGGGTGCGTTTCCCCTGATTGCTGAAAAAATCGCGGCACATGGCGCAGTAGGTTAGATAATCTGCTGGATGTTCATCAACGCGGCGGCGAATAGTCTTTTCTGCAACTTGCGGGTTTGCTAACCACATATGCCCGCCGTAGGAACAGCAGACGGTTTTTTCGCGGCTCAGCGGCAGTTCTTCGATCGTGCAGCCCAACTGCTCCGCGATCCGGCGTACGCTGTCCTGTACCGGACGTTCACGCCGCGCCGAACAGGGATCATGGATCGCAACCGTGCGCGAGACGGGCTGGGCATATTCCGGCAGTCCGTACTGCTCGTAAACTTCCCACAGCGAGACGATTTTGACATCGGGCAGCGTCGTTTTGAACACCTGATAACAGCTTGAGCACGGTAGAATCACCATCGGATCGCCCATCGCGTACAAATCGCTCCGCCAGCGGTCGATCGTCTGGTTGAACAGGGCTTCTTCGCCCGCCCAATGCGCGGGTGCGCCGCAGCATCCGAGCATCAAACCAACATGGGAGTCCACCAGCCGCGCATTCAGGTACTCATACGCCGATTCAACATGCTGCGGTGATGACGCGCACAACTGACAGCCGGGGAACAGGACATAATCGCTGGTATCCGTGCCGGGGCGGTTGCGGCTGAACGCGAAGTGATCGCTGTTGCTGAACGCCATATCACGTAAGGCGAAATCGAACGCCGATGCGGGCATTCGTTTCTGTTTGACCATCTCGCGCCGCGCTCGCAGGTTGACCTCACCCATATCGAGGTCTTCCGGGCAGATTTCGCCGCATAAGCCGCATAAACTGCACGAATTGATAAACGTGTTGGCGTAGCGCGTGCCTTTGACAATCGACAGGTTGTTGTAGATTTCGCGCACGTAGCGGCGCGGGTAGCGCTCGTAATGCTTCAAGTATTCGCACACCTTGACGCATTCCATACATTCGCATTGCAGACAGCGTTTCGCTTCTTGCGCCGCCTCGTCTTGGTTGTAGCGCCAACCGTCGCTTTCGGTGATCACCGGGAGCGGTTCGATTCCCTCAAGATTGGTGTACAGACAAGACGTATACGATCCTTCGTTATCGCGGGAGGCTGTCAGCGAGACATGCTGCAAATGACGGTCAATCGAAATCGCGGCGCGCCGCCCTTCCGAAATCGACGTGATCGAGGAGTGCATTTCTTTACCCCATCGCATCCCGCCCCCGGCAAAAATACCCGCCGCACTGGTTTCAAATGTGACCGGATCAACCTTGATGAATCCATGTTCGTCGCGCTCCAGATCGAATTTTTCTTCGATCTGCGCGCCAACAGCGAGATAAACAGCTTCGTATTCGCGGCGCAGTTCGCGGATATCGCCGCTGATCGGGGTATTCAGCCGGATTTCGATCCCCAGTGTGGTCATCACCTCAAGATCGCGCTCGATCACCCACGCGGGCAAAAAATCCTTGTCGATCTGCCACAGACTGCCGCCTAAAACACTGCCTGTTTCGAAGATCGTGACGGCGTAACCTTTGCGCGCCGCTTCGTATGCCGCTGTGATCCCGCTGATGCCGCCGCCGACAATGGCGACATGCCCTTTACGCTTCGGGAGTGGGCGCGGTTTTTCGCTGGAAGTATCGCCGAATTCGACGCATGCCCGCTCTAAGTCACGGATGGCGATTTCGTCGCCAACTTCGCCGCGCTTACATACATCTTTGCAAGGTTGATCGCATAAACGGCTGATAATGCGGGGAAATGGTACAGCTTTCCGGTAAATCTTCAGCGCGGCTGTAAAGTCACCGCGTCCGATTTCGACCAGCATCGCTTTCACATCAACATGAACGGGGCAGGCGGCGGTACAGGTCGGCGGGCATTCCTGAATACACTTAGCTTCTAGTTCACGTAATTCTTTTTGATCGATCATGATTCATAACAATTCCCCGTGCGTGCGCGGCATACTCACTGAGTGGCTACACGCGTGTTTACAAATGGGTGAACGGCACTTCGATAGTCTCAAAGTGCCGTTCCAATTTCTCTGTCTCTACACACCGCTTCGCCCTCTCCGCTCGCTTGTGAGTCTGCGATACGGGTAAGTGCTTTTTGCCCCTCTCTATTCACGGAGAGGGGCGGGACGCGAAGCGTCCGGGGTGAGGGCGAAAGGCGCAGAGTCGGATAACCCCTCTACACCGGTTCGGGTTCAATTTCCTTCAACCCGTTCAACACCTTCTCCGGGCGCGCAGGCAGATGACGAATACGGACACCTGTCGCGTTGTAGATCGCGTTGATGATCGCGACATGCGGCGAAGTCAGCGGCAGTTCACCGACGCCAGCCGCGCCGAACGGACCACTCAGACGCGGGTTCTCGAAGTAGTGAATTTCGAATTTATCGGGGATATCCCGCGCGTACGGAATCCCTGCGCCGAGCATCGTGCTGTGCTTCTCGATGTCTTCAAAGTCTTCGGAGAGTGCCAACCCGATACCCTGTGCGACACCGCCATAAATCTGACCATCCACCACGAGTCGGTTATTGATCGTGCCGACGTCTGCCATCACGGTCATACCTTCAACGGTTGTCTTGCCCGTCTTGGTATTCACGTTGACTTCCGCCATAAACGCGCCGTACATATAGACGGCGAACGGGCTGCCCTGTCCGTTTTCGTCGCAGTTGCTGTTCGCGGCGGCTGCCCACTTGCCCGTGTATGCCACTGCCAAACCTTCGGCGGTCATCTGTTCAAAGGTGCGGAACTTGCCATCCGGTTTACGCATCGCTTCGATGAGTTGTTCGCAGCCGTTCTTGATCGCATTCCCGATCACAACCTGACTGCGGCTGCCGCCCGACGGTCCGCCGTTCGGGGCGGTTCCGGTGTCGTTCAGCGTCAGCTTGATTTGATCCGGGCGCATTCCGAGCGGTTCAAGGGCTTTGTGTGCCGTACCGAGTACGCCCATATCCGCGCCTTGCCCGTGATCCTGCCATGTTGCAAAGACGGTCACGCCTTCTTTCGTGAGTTCAACGCGGGCTTCCGCGCCGTCCACGCCGTCCAAACCGCAGCCATACACGCCGATCGAGATACCGACGCCCTTCTTATTATCCGGGGTCGATTCTGCTTTCGCTTTCGCGAGGGCTTGTTTGTACAGCGGGCGCAGTTGATCAAGCATATCCGGCAGCGGATAGACTTCGGGTGCTTGTCCTGTCGGGGTGGTTGAACCGGGGCGATAGATGTTCAGATAGCGGAATTCGAGCGGATCCATGCCGACTTTTTCCGCCAGTTCATCGACAATGCTTTCAGAAGCGAGGAATGCCTGCGGTGATCCATAAGCGCGGAAGGGCGCGCCCCATACATGATTGGTCGCTACCGTGCGCCCATTCCCGCGAATATTCGGGATGTTATAACCCGCGCCCATGAACTGAGCGCCGCGCAGCGTGAGCAGATCGCCAAATTCGGAATACGGACCGTGATCGACTGACCAATCGGTTTCCATCGCGATGATCTTGCCGTCTTTGTCGGCTGCCATCTTGATATCGGCAAAAACGGGCGACCGCTTGCCGGTGTACTGCATGTACTGCTGATAATCATATTCCAGATAGACCGGGCGACCTGTCGCCATGCACGCCACACCGAGCAGCGCTTCCATCGTCGGGCAGAACTTATAACCAAACGTGCCGCCTGCCGGATTCTGAACGAGGCGCAGTTTTGAAGGATCAACGCCAATTCCCGGCGCGATCATGTACAGGTGCAGGTACAAACCGATCGATTTGCTGTGGATCGTCAAATTGCCGGTTTCATCGTAATAGGCGAAGCCCATATCCGATTCGATCGTCAGGTGCGGTTGGCGCTGGAGATAGAAGCTGTCCTCGACGACATACGGCGCGGATTGCATAATCGGCGCGGTGTCTGCGCCCTTGGCGATCTTCTGCTCGTAATACACATTCGGTGTGCCGGGGTGAATCTCGATTGCGTCCGCCGCCATCGCTTCGGGAGCGCTCATGTACGCGGGCAGAACTTCCAGTTCAACCTTGACCTTCTCGGCAGCAGCTTTTGCCTGTTCGGGCGTATCGGCGCACACGATCGCGATCGCATCACCGTATTGGAAAACTTTTGTATCGCACAGGATCGGACGATCCCAGCCGTCACCCTTGTTGGTCGGGAAGGTGATCAAGCCGGTGATCCGGTTCTTGCCCTGTACGTCTTTGTGAGTCACAACTTTGACGACACCGGGCATCTTTTCGGCTTCAGCGGTATCGATCGAAAGGATATTGGCGTGCGAGACTTTCGCCTGCACCAGCGCAAGCTGGAGCGTGTTCGGCGGCATCTTCAGCCCCAAGTCCTGACCGAAATCCAGCGTGCCGGTAACTTTCTGCTCGGCGGTCGGGCGCGGATATTTGCTGCCCCAAATCTTGCCGTCCTGCGGCATCTTGAAGAATAGGTCTTCAATCGGTTTTTCGCCGCGCATCACCGCCGCCGCATCCATGATCGCATCAACGATCTGCTTGTATCCCGTGCAGCGGCAGGCGTTATGATGTTGGGTGAACCATGAGCGGACTTCTTCGCGGGTGGGCGAGGGATTCTTTTCTAGCAGCGCTTTTGCCGAAACGACAAAACCGGGGGTGCAGAAACCGCACTGCGCCGCGCCATGCGCCATGATCGCCGCCTGAATCGGGTCAAGATTTCCGGGCTGCCCGATGCCTTCGATCGTGACGATGCGCGCACCATCCGGTACACGGCTGACTTTGGTAATACATGCGAGTGTCAGCTTGCCGTTGAGAATCACCGAACATGCGCCGCAGTGACCATCATTGCACGAAACTTTCGTGCCGGTCAGCAAAAGCTGTTTCCGCAGCACATCGCCCAAACTTGCCTCAGGATCGACAATAACAGTTCTATTCGTGCCATTGATGTTAAAAGTACGCTTTTCCATCTAGTTCACTCTCCCATTCAAAAAAGTCGCTTGTGCGAATAACGTGTGTGGGAAAGCCCGCGCAGCACGCTTTTCGAGAAGCGTCAAAAACACGGTGCAAAACCTAAAGCAGTCAAACAGGAGTCCGGCAGGTTCATTCAAACACGGGCGTGTCTGCTTAACATTGCCACAGTTTCACTGTAACACAGCTAGATTTACGCGTTCAGCCCATGTCATCACAGGTACGCTATGACAATTATCAATTCACTGAGTGAGTAGGGGGTCTTGACAAGCGCTGATACAGGCGACCCGCCCCGATGCATCTCATTATTCGGGGCGCATGGGAGTACAATCAAAAGTGTCTGTAATTAGATGAAAGACGCACCGAAAGCGAGTGTCAAATGTTGCTCCGATTTCACGAAATCGCAGAAGCCGATCACCGAATTTTGAATCCATTCACCGAAGAAAAATTGATGCTGCTTGGCGAAATCTGCCACCTGCAGCCGCGTATGCGCCAGCTTGATTTGTGCTGTGGCAAGGCTGAAATGTTGAGCCAATGGTCACATCGTTGGGGCATTCGCGGGGTCGGGGTAGACATCAGCAAGGTATTTCTCGCCGCCGGACATGAACGCGCTCAAGAATTAGGCGTCGCGGATCGGATCACGCTGGTAGAAGGGGATGCGGCAGTTTACAACGCCGAACCGCACAGCTTTGATGTGGTAAGCTGCATCGGCGCGACATGGATCGGCGGCGGGCTGGTCGGCACGCTGGAGATCATGAAGAAGCACGCCAGACCGGGTGCGTTATTCCTCGTCGGTGAACCGTATTGGCGGGGAACACCGCCCGAAGCCGCCTATGCCGCGATGGGAGTCGGTCAAGACGACTATACATCCCTGATCGGCACGCTGGATCGCATTGAATCGACCGGATTAACGCTGGTCGAGATGGTTTTATCAAATGAGGATTCATGGGATCGCTACGCGGCGGCGCAGTGGATGACGATCGATAATTGGCTGCGCGAAAACCCGGATGATCCCGACGCGCACGAAATGAGCGTATGGCTGGCGCGGGAACGCCGCGTGCATCTCGAATACCAGCGCGACTATTTGGGGTGGGGCGTGTTCGTGATGCGAATGCAGTAACGATACGGCGTCAGTCAAAGGTTTAGGTTGACAAGTTGGTGGATATGCATACACTTCTGCCCGTTCATCGAATACGATGCTGTCATAGACTCGAACAAGCTGAGCATGGATAAATCACAGTGAAATCTTTGACTTTACGCCTTATGGTTCTGATCGCGTTACTCGTGTTCTCGTCGTCGGTGATCACGGTCGCGCAGCAGAGCATCGAAGGTCAGGTAGTCGCTTGGAATTTGAATGTCCGCAGTGCGCCCGCCGTCGTTGAAGGCAACGTCATCGGACAGCTTCCCTCACAAACGCGCATCCTCATTGAGGGGCGCACAGAGGCAGGCGATTGGCTGTATATCCGCACCGAGGATGGCAGTTTGGCGGGGTGGGCGTCGGCGGGCTATATCGCCTTTGATGCCAGCCTGTTAAGTTCTGTCCCTGTGACCGACGCGGCGGGCACTGCTGCTGGCGGCGGCGAAGAATTCGTGATCGTACTCCCGGAATCTTCCGAGTCGCTGATCATGGAAACGCCGATCTTCAGCAACTTTACGTCCAGTACGGTGTACCAGATTTTCGCGCGCGGTCAGCGGTTGGGCAATAACCCGCGCACCTTCATGAAGGTAGGCGACAGCGTTACGGCGACGCAGCCGTTCTTATACGGCTTCGGGGATGGCAATTACAACCTCGGTCCGTATACCGATTTACAGGCGACGATTGATTTCTACGCGGGAACACCGATCCGCAATGTTCCCAATTCGTTCTTGCGCGAAAGTCTCGCAGCGGTCAACGGCTTTGTTTCCGGCGCGGTATTCGATGGCACATGGTCGCCGGAATACTGCTTGCGGCTCGTGCCGCTCGATTGCGAGTATGATATTGTGCGCCCAAGTGTGGCGATCGTGTTGTTCGGCGGTCAGGATGTGCGCCTGTTTGACGCGGCGTTCTTCCAGATGAATATGCGCCGGATCGCCGTCACGCTCAAATCGTTGGGTGTTATTCCGGTATTTACCACCTTCCCGATGCACGCCAGCTACCGCCCTGATCAAACCATTCAATACAACACGATCGTGATCAGCGTGGCGAACGAGCAGGATATCCCGTTGATCAACCTGTACCGCGCGCTTCAGGATTTGCCGGATGGCGGCGCGAAGCCCGATGATGTGGTGCATTTGACACAGGGTGAAACGTATTTCAGCTTTAACGGCGAAGAAGCGCTGTACGGCGTCACGCTGCGGAATTTGCTCACGCTTCAGGCGTTGGACATCCTCCGGCGCGACGTAATCCAAGGATCATGACCCAAAACCCGCCGACGGTGCGCTGCATACGTCGGCGGGTCATCGACTCATTAAATAGGTCAAAATCACTACATGAAGTATGCCCCCCACCTGTTGATTCTCACCCTCCTCGTACTGAGCGGATGCAACCTTAGCACCATTCCGGCGACACCAACGCCATCTGCAACCCCTTCAGCGACATTGACTATTGTGCCAAGTCCGACAGCCCCGCCGCCGACGCGGGTATCCACGATCGCGCAGCCGACCGCACCACCGACGCCATTACCGACCGCGACATGGACGCCATCGCCGGAGCCAACCGCGACCGCGACCTTAACGCCGACACGATCCGGTCCTGACGCGGAAATTCTCGAAATTGGGGAAGGTCTGCGGCTGCGGGCAGAGCCGGGATTATCGGCGGATGTGGTTGCTACACTGCCTGCGGGTCAAGCGCTGCGCTTTGTCGGGCGGACGAGTGACGGCGGATGGTATCAAGTGATCACGCCGAACAACGAAACGGGGTGGGTATGGGGAAATTACCTGCGCGTCTTTGTCGATTCCAACATTATCCCGATCACAGGCGAAACACTGGTTGATCCGACCGTTCCGGCGGCAAGCGGCGTGAGCGTAGTCGGAAATGTGGGCAGCGCGGCGCGGCAGATTTTCGAGCGCGGTCAGGCGATGGGTAACCGCCGCGATGTATTCTCGAAAGTAGGCGACAGCATCACGGTAGCGACATTTGTTTTGTACCCGATCGGCTGGGGGAGTTACAACCTCGGCGCATATCAGCATCTTCAATCGGTGGTGAATTTCTTCTCCACCACCAACGCCCGCGAAGGAAATTCGTTCGCCAATGTTTCGCTGGCGGCGGATAACGGCTGGACAACCCGCGATATTCTTGATCCGGGACGTGCGCGCGGGGGATGTCAAGCAGGGGAGACGCCGCTTGAATGCGAATATCGCATCGTGCAGCCGTCGGTCGCGCTGATACTCATCGGCACGAATGATCTTTCCGCCGTGCCGCTGGGTGAATACAGCGCCAACTTGCAGCGCATCGTGCAGATCAGCATTGACCGGGGCGTGATCCCGGTTGTGAGCACAATCCCGAACCGCGCCGGATTCGATGTGTCGCCGTACAACCAAGCGGTGATCGCTATCGCACAGGGGAACGGGGTTCCGCTGTGGGATTACTGGAGCGCGATGCAGATGCTGCCGAATACCGGATTATCGCCGGATGGGGTTCATCCGTCGTACCCATCGGAGACAGATTTCGCGTTGGCGGCGAACTTCTCGCCGGAATACTTGACCTATGGGTATGTAATCCGCAACCTGACCGCGCTCGAAGTGCTGGATACCGTGTGGCAGTTGGTGCTGTCCTACTGATCCAGCCGAAGTTGTACCGGCTTCGGCTCATCTTGGATGAGCTGAAGCCGCCACCACAGCGGCAGATTTCCGCCATGCTTGACGACAAACTCGGTGATGTCTTTGCCCGTGGGCAAACAGAGCGTCGTGTGTTGTTCACCGAGCAGATCGGCGAGTCCTTTCGCGGCGCGCTTGCCCGCTTCGTCATTGTCTAGGCAAACATACACGCGGCGGGCGCTTCGCAGTCGTTCCAGCCAACGGAGCGGCACGCGATTCGCCGCGCTCCCGATGGTGACGACCACCACCTGTTTTCCAAGTTCCTGCTGCGCGAGAAGCGCATCAAATTCCCCTTCGACGATCAGCACCGTGCCGCCGTCGATCAGCGCATCACCGTTATAAAGTCCGCTCGTCTTGCTGCCGCGCACATACAGGTATTTCGGGAGCGCCTGTTGATCGTCCAGTAAGCGCACATGCACTGACCACAACGCGCCATCAACCTGACACGGGATCAAAATGCCGGGTGCGATCGATACCGCCCGCCCGGTTGCCCGTTCTTTCAAGCGTGTTTGCCGCCACAGCGGGTTGTAGCCAATTCCCGCCTGATAAATCGTGTGCTTTTTGAGTCCGCGCGCATTCAACCAGTGCATCGCCGCCTTCGCATCTGGCGCATCCGAAAACAGATAGGCATGGGCGCGGCGGCATTCCGCGAACATCACTTCTTGCCATGCGGCAGACGGCGGCGCATTCGGACTCGGCGAGTCTTGATCTGCTGTGCGGAGTGCCGGAGTCATGCCGATCCCGCCCGCCCGCAGTTCGAGCGCGGCGATTGCTTCCTGAAAACTTATCCCCTGTTCACGCATGACAAAATCGACTTCATCGCCGCGTTCTCCGGTGGCAAAGTCGATAAAAACATCCTCGTTGATGGCGAAGCTCGGTTTGCGATCGCGGCGGTACGGTGACGCGCCATACAGCCACTTACCGGATCGCCGGAAGCGTCCGGGGTAGCGCTCTTGAAACAGATCGCGCAGGTCGATCATGCGTTTCAGCATGTCCACTTTATCGCGCAGCGAGTCTGACCATCCCGGTTTTTGAGTCACAATGGAGTTCCATTTCACCCTTGCCTTCTTTTAATTTTAGCACAAAAATTCTGTTTTTGATCGGTCTTTTCACCCAATTGGCTCATGTTCAGTCGGGGGGATGTTCGGTTATGATCGACTTTCGACCGTATCGTTCAAATGATGCAGCGATGACCCCTCTTGATGAACTGCTCGACGACATCTTTGATGGCAAAAAACCCGCGTTCTATCCGGAGTTTGAAGGATGGATAAAGGGATCGCGCCGCTTCAAGGCGTTTGCCGTTGCGTACCGTGCCAAAATTCGTACCAAGCTCAAGCAGGTGCGCGACGAAGGCGGTATGAATGACTTACGCGCAGAACTGGAAACTGCCGCCCTGCTGCTGCGCGAAGATCGATTCACGATTGAGTACGAAAAATATGCCGCCTCCAAACAGCGCGCACCCGATTTCACCGTGACATTTAAGACGCATACACCGTTCAATGTGGAGGTGCGGCGCATTCGCGGGGTTGAAATCGATGATGGCGATACCGAAGCGCGGCTTGTCAAGTTGAGGGCGGTGCTGTGCGATAAAGTCGGGCAAATGCCGCCGAGCATCGTCAATTTGCTGTGGCTGACCGCCGAGCGCGATATTTCCGGGGCAGATGTGACGCACGCCGTGATCACGCTGCGCCAGTTGGCAGAACGCAAAACCGAGGAGTTCTTCACGCGGCGCGGCTTTGAAAGCGCCGCCGAATTTCTGAAGCAGTACCGCCAGTTAAGCGGGATCGTGCTGCACCAGCCCGGCGTAAATGTGCTGTGGTTGAACGCGCTTGCGCGTCACAAAGTACCGCCAGAGATCACCGCGGCGATCCAGCGCTGTATATGAGAGCGCACTAAAAGTTGCTCGACAGACCCCCACGCAAGCCGTAAAATTCAGTCAGTAGTGCAGCTAACCCACGCGCGTTTTTGTAACCTCAACGCCAACCAATCCAAGTTTGTTGAACAATGGGTGAGTTCCTATTGTAAGCCGGGTGTGTGACTGCTCGGCATGTCTTATCATGAGGAGAGTAACGGATGAAAACGATCGTCATCACCGGCAGCACACGCGGCATCGGTTTAGGTATGGCGCATGAATTTCTCACACGCGGCTGTAATGTCGTCATCAGCGGACGCAGCGAAAACAGCGTTCAGCAGGCAGTCGAACGCTTAAGCGCGGATCATCCCGCCGAGCGTATTTTTGGTCAATCATGCGATGTGAGCGATTTCGCTCAGGTACAGAACTTGTGGAATGCAGCGGCGGCGCGCTTCGGTCGCATCGATATCTGGATCAACAATGCGGCGAATAATACACCCGTGCAAAAACCCGTCTGGGAACAGCCCGTCGATGCGCTCGAAAGCGTGATTGCGACGAATATGCTCGGTGTGATTTACGGAAGCAAAGCAGCACTCGCGGGCATGATCGCACAGGGCGGCGGTCATCTTTATAACATGGAAGGCTTCGGGAGCGGCGGCGAAGTCACGGTCGGTAACGCGATGTATGGCACAAGCAAAGCGGGACTGCGTTATCTGACAACGGCGCTGATCGCTGAAACGAAAAATCAGCCCGTCAAAGTGAGTTATCTCAGCCCCGGCATGGTCACGACAGATCTACTGGCGCAGACGGTCGCGCCGGGTCGGGAAACCCAAGCCAAACGCATCTTCAATATTCTGGCGGATAAAGTTGAGACGGTGACGCCGTGGCTGGTCGAGCGCATTTTGGCGAACGACAAATCGGGGGCGCGGATCGCATGGCTGACCAAGCCGCAGATCATGATGCGTTTCCTGATGGCTCCATTCCGCAAGCGGGATGTCGTCGGCGATCTGATCCGTTCAAAGGCATAGGCATTAACGCACGCCGCATCGATTGGCGTGGACAATAAAAAACTCCCCGGCGGCTTCATCGGGGAGTTTTTAAGCATCTGGTTACAGCCCGCGCAGCGCGTACTGCATGATCAAGTATTTCGCGTGTGTCCACAACAGCGGTCGAGCAATTTCGCCGCGCCGCTGCACCCATCCCTCATAAAAACTGGGATCGAACATAACATCGTTGACCTGTTCGGGGAGGTTGCCTTCGTCGTCGGCGTGTGCTTCTGCCCATGAAAGCAGCCGTTTAGCGCCTTCGATATTGCCGGTTTGGGTGTAGTGCCATGCCAGCCATAAGCCGAGCAGCACCCACGCTCCGCCGCCGTAATAGGTGTCCTTGCGGTGACGGTGAACACCGTGACCCTCCGCCAGCAGATCACGTTCGATGCGCGCGACAGTTCGCACCATCAGCGGATCGTCCGGTTTCAGCAAGCCGAATTCCGGCAGCGCGGCGAGGAGTAAATTCGCATCCACGGCATCCACGCCGACCGATTTTGCCAGTTCTCCGCCCGGTGTGATTCCGTTTGTGAGGATGAACTGCTTGATTTCGGCTTTCACCGCCGAAAAATCAAGGCGTGCGACGAGGTGTTCGGCGGCGCTTAACCCTGCATAAATCGCTGCTAACGTGCTGATATGGACATCCGTGCCGAGTTCTTCCCAACAGTCATAACACGGGGTGCGCCAGATCGCCGCCAGATAGCGCGCGGCGAGTTCGACCGCATTTTCCCAGTAGACCGGTAGCGGATTGACACGGCAGACCTCGACATATTTTGCGAGTGACCATATCCACAGCGCGGGTCCGTCTAGCTGAAATTCGGGCCAATCGTCCGGTCCTGCCGCCCCTTCAACTTGATAACGTGCATTGAGCGTATCTTCGCGGACGAGCGGCTGACCTGCCGCCGCGCCAGCGATCGTGCGCTCGATTGCTTCTGCCCGCTGGTTAATCATGCGGGCGCACCACTGATGAAACTTGTTCGCGCTGTCCCACTGTCCCGACATGCCGACTTGATGCGGCACCATGTGATGAATGCCGTCGAGCGTCAGCGCGTAGGCGATAAATGCGCCATCACGAAACCACGAAAACTGATAATCAGGCATGAACGGACAGGCGAGATACCCGCCGCCCGAATCCTGATTATTCAGAATCACCTGCTGACTATGCAGGTGTAATTTGCTGAGAGCGTGCGGGTGCAGATTAGCTGCCATCGGCGTACTCCACGACGATCATGCTCCAATAGTTCAATTCAGGGAGGATAAATTGTAAGTTTCCGTCGACAACAGTATACGCTAATGCGGTGGAATTCATCGTGCTTTCGCTGTCAGGCGATGCGTACCAGACATTCGCTACCGGACGCGACACGGCGATACTGACGTTCAAGCTGGTGATCGCGGTTGGTTCATCCGTCGTTGGCTCATTCCAATTCGTTCCGCCCACACCGATGAAATTGATCAAGCTGAAGGTATCGAATCCGCTGCCGGATCGGACGATTGGCACGACCCGATCCCGCGTGGTGATTCCGCGAGTGCGAATCTCGCCCAGATCAACCGCGCTGTGCAGTTCGTCGCTGCCGCTGGTGGTCGCCACCGAAAGGATATTCGCGTAGCGTACCTGAAAATCGTAGTAGCGGCGGAAGATCGACATTTGATCCGGCGCGAGCCTTTCGAAACGCGGGAAATACGGATCAGCCAACATGCTTTCCGGTTCTCCGGTTTCAAGGTGCGTGCCGCCGCTGGCGAGAATCATCGAATTGGCGAAACGCCAGTTGATCGTGCGTTCGGGCGGGATATACGCCGCGATGATCACCGGCTTGCCGTTCCCCAATGCTTCGGCATTCGTCACGATATGGCTGAGGTCAAGATAGCTGTTGTTAGGCGACCAGACTTCGATATAGGCGGCGTCCTGCTCGGATGACGCGACAGCGGCGATGGGCCAGTTGCCGACACAATTAAACAGCACCACGCCCGACTCGCCGCGATACGCTTGTACCAGTGCCGCCGTTTGATCGATGAAAAGCGGCATCGCATCAGCGAGATCGACATAGTTTCCGGCGCTGTCATAACCGTTTTTGGGCGATCCGTACTGGTCGATGTGAATGCCATCAAATACCGTGTTTTCGAGCACATCCGCGAATTCCCCTTGCAGATGTTGAGTCCACGGCGAACCGGGGGCGGGGTTCATGATGGCGATAAAGCTGTTTTCACCGAAATCATAAACTTCATTTCGCGCATCGAAAAAGCCCCAGTCGGGATGTTGGCGATAGAATGCTGTCGAAGCGCCATAGATCGCCGTGTAAGGCATGGCGGCGATATTCCCCGTATGCAGCACATCGATCAGGCGGCGGATCGTCGTCATCGACTGCGGACGCCCTAACCCATCTTCAAAGCGATCGGTTTCCGGCAGCAAATCTTCCCAGCGGTACTGCCAATCATAAAACTGCACGCCGTTGATGTGATGCATCAGCATCCATTCGATCATCGGCGTATCGGTAAGCCGTGCCGCGCTGAAATCACTTAAGAAACCGTAGCGCGGCGCTTCGATCCAATGATTTAGCACATCAAATGCGGAGGTCTGCGCGGTGAGGAGCGTTCCAGCCGCGTCGTATATCTCAACGCTGAGTCCATAACCACGCGGCGCATCGAGCGGCGGCGTCCATGTGAGTACAGCTTGACCATCGCTGATCGGCGCGGCGAGTGCGGCGACTTCCTGTGTGAGATACAACACCCGCGCCTCAACGCGGACGCCCTCGCCAGCGCGTACAGTCATGTGAACTGTTTCGCCGGGATGATAAAAGCCCTTATCCGGCAAAATCGTAACTTGAGGTGTGTCAGAAGCGAACACAGCGACCCCTTGTAAGAAGCTGAAAACAAGCAGCACGAAAAATCGTATCATCCACGTACCCCTCCGCTGGTAATCCCTTGAATGAAATACCGTTGGAAGACGACGAAAAGCAGAATCGTCGGGATCACCGCCGTGAGCGACCCGGCAAACACCAAGCCCCAATTCGAGGCATGCTGCCCCCGGAAGTTGGCGATTGCAATCGGCAGCGTACGCAGACTTTCATCGGTGAGAAAATTGAGCGCAAGCAGATATTCATCCCATGCGCCTAAGAAACTGAAAACCGCAACGGTGCTGATCGCCGGAGCCGCCAGCGGCAGCATGATCCGCCAGAACACCGTAAATGCACTCGCGCCGTCAATGATGGCGGATTCTTCGATTTCGCGCGGCAGATTTTCAAAGAAGCCGCGCAGTAGAAACGTGTTGAACGCCAGCGGACCCGCGCTGTAAACAAGAATGATCCCCGGTAAGCTGTTCAACAAGCCGAGATTTTTCGCCAAGATAAACTGTGGAATGAGCAGCACCACGCCGGGGATCATGATCATGATCAGCAGTGCGCCGAAGATGATCTTCTTCCCCCGAAACTCGAAGCGCGCGAAACCATACGCCATCGTTGATGCCAGCGCTGTGACAAGCACGGCGGTTGAAACGGCGATATACCCGCTGTTGAGAGCCGCGCGCAAGAAATTTCGGCTGGCGAATGCCTGCTCGAAGTTTTCAAAGTTGATCGTTTCGGGAATCAAGCGCGGCGGGTAAGTTTGCACATACGCCACGCCCCCTAACGCAGTTGACGCCATATACAGAAGCGGCGCGACCGCGATAAATACGCCCGCGCATAAGACGAGGAATATCACGATGTTCAGAATGCGCTGCTGACTGCCGGATGTTGCAATCATGATCAATACTCCACGTCTTGATCGCCGCGACCGAACAGACGCGACTGCACGAGACTCACCACGACGATGACCAGCGCGAGGACGTAGCTTAACGCCGCCCCGTAGCCGAAATTGAGATCGCCGAACGCTTCGTCAAACATGTACGTGAGCGCGACTTCGGTACGGTGCAAAGGTCCGCCGCCAGTGATCAACAGGACGGAGATGAATACCTGAAAACCGCCGATCATCAAGGCAATCAGGACGAAAAAGATCGTGCGGCGGATCAGCGGAAGCGTCATAAAACGGATGCGCTGGATTTCTGTCGCGCCATCGATCGCGGCGGCTTCGTAGAGTTCCGGCGGGATGCCTTGCAGCGCGGCGAGGAAAATCACCATCGCCCATCCCATCCCTTTCCAGATGCCTAAGCTGTAGATCGCAATCCACGCCGTATTGCTGTTTGCTAACCACGAGATCGGCTCGTTGATCATGCCGAGCTTGGTCAGCACGAAGTTGATTAATCCCGCTTCGCCGGGGCTGAACAGATACACAAACAAGAAGCTGACAACCACCCACGACGTAACGACGGGCAGATAATAGACGGTTCTAAAGAATCGCTTGGCAACCGCGACCCGATTGACGAGGATCGCCAGTGTCAGCCCGATGATCATCTGCCCGGCAACCGTGACGATGGCATACAGGGCGGTATTTTGCATGGCAAGCCAAAAGGTGCGATCCGCAAACACCGCTTGATAATTCGCCAAGCCAACATATTCGCTGGTTTGACCGGGGATGATGCGCCAATCGTAAAAGCTGATATGAAGCTGATACGCCAGCGGATAAACCGACCACAGAAGATAGAGCGCGAGTCCCGGCAGAATAAACAGGTAAGGAATGTAGGGGCGGTAATACGGTTTCGTCAGGTGAGTGGCGCGCCGCTGCGGGATCGTGCGCGCTGTGGAGCGCTGCTGCGGCACAGAATTGATGCTCATCGCAGGATTTCCTCTACGAGCGACTAAGAAAAGGTGGTCTTCGCAGGCATGCCGCGAAAACCACCCAATGACTGAGCCTAACTACCTGCTAGCAGGGCATCGATTTCCTCAGCAGCCAAATCCATTGCTTCCTGCGCCGGCATTTCGCCGCGCAGTACGAGTTGTGCGGCATCGCCCAACACGGTTTCAATATCATTGTATGCGGGGTGCGGTGTACGTGCGCGTGCTGTTTGGAGTTGTTCGAGGAACACACCGTAATACGGGTGATTCGTGAAGTACTCGTTTTCCAGCAGGCTGTTCAACACGGTAAGCTGACCAACGCCCGACATTGCCAGTTGGTATGCTTCGGACTGCGTGAAGCGCAGGAATTCGAGCGCTTCTTCAGGATTCTCGGTTCCAGCGGAGACGACCACATTTTCGCCGCCAACAACAGAGATGTGACCACCTTCGCCAGCAGGCATCAACGCCGCGCCGATTTCAAAATCGGGGTATTGGCTTTCTGCCGTCGGGTAGAGCCACGGACCTTCGAGCATTGAGGAGATCGTGCCGCCAAAATAGCCGCCCCATGTGTCGATTCCGCTGCCGATAAAGCCATCGGAGAAGCATCCGCTCTGAAGCATGTCCGCGAGGAACTGAATTGCTGCAACCGACTGTTCGCCGTTCACATAACCCGTCGCCGTCGTAATTTCCGCATCGGTCACATCGCCGCCAAAGCTCCAAATCCACGGCAGGAGATTCCAACCAGAGGTGCCGCCATCGCTGAACACGAAGCTGCCTTCGGGCAGGCTTTCGCACATCGCGGCGAGTTCATCGATGGTTTCCGGCGGGGTGGGCATGACTGCCGGGTTATAGATGAAAACGCGGGTGTTGGTATCAAGCGGCAAGCCGTAGTATGCGCCTTCATAGGCATTGGTCGAAAGCGGACCGGGGAATACCGCATCGGCATACTGCTGGAAATCAGGCATTTGTTCGCTGAGATTCATCAAGATGCCCTGTGCGGCAAATTCGGGCGACCAAATGATATCCAGACGGACGAGATCCGGACCTTCGCCGCCCGCCGCTGAAGTCAGGAGCGCCTGACGGAAGCCATCATAGGGGTAGGGGACGGATTCGACATTGATATTCGGATGTTCTGCTTCGAACATCGGGATCAGCGTATCGACGAGGGTCTGATTTTCAGCCGAAACTTCGTTATACGTGTGCCAAAAAGTGATCGTGACAGGTTCGTCTTGTGCCAGACTGATCGGGACGACAGCGACAAGGAGAAACAGGACGGCGAGACTGATCTTAGTCTTCATTTTTACTCCCAAATGGAACTAAACAAATCACACTGCAAAACGGACTGATTCTGTTCTGATTGCACCTCACTTTTGAACCGTTTCAATTCGTTTCCTCAAAAAAACTTAGGGCGGCGATCCCGTCGATTGACGCACGACGAGTTCCGGTTTGAACAACTTGCTGACCAGCCCATCACCCGTTTCGCGGTTGACGTATTTGATCAGTAAATTGAACAATGCTTGACCGATCTCATGGATGGGTTGGCTGATTGTCGTCAGCGGTGGGTGCGAATAGCGCGCCATCGGAATATCGTCAAACCCGATCACCGAAATATCTTTGCCGACGACGAGATGACGCGCTTGTGCGGCACGCATCGCGCCGAACGCCATCCGATCGTTATTGCACACGATCGCCGTGGGCGGTTGGGATTGATCGAGTAAAACATGGGCGGCAATTTGCCCGGATTTTTCGCTGAAATCGCCCTCATAAACCAATTGGGGATCGATCGGCAAATTCGCTTCGGTCATCGTATTGACGAACCCCTGCCAGCGCTGCCGCGCGAGATACTGCTCATGCGGTGGCGCGATATAACCGATGCGCCGGTGTCCCAATTCGATCACATGGCGCGTCGCCAACGCGATTCCGTACGCGCTGTCGAGGTCGATCCAGTTATCGCTCTCTTGCGGATCAAGCCGACCGAACGTAACGAACGGAAACGCTTGTTTATAGAGGAAGTTGAGCCGGGGGTCGCTTTCACGTAAGGCGAACAAGATTAACCCATCCACCTGACGGCTGTTGACCACATGCTTGTATAACTCCACTTCCCGCCGTCCAACCGGAATCGTCCAAAACGTCAAACCGATGCCGCTTTCAACGGCTGCGTTTGTGATTCCTTCGATCAAATCCATCACCATCGGGTCAGGTTCAATGTGATTCTTCTGCGGACGCAGTTCGGTGCGGATCATGCCGATCAAATTGGTGCGCTGTGTGCTGAGTGTCCGCGCGGCGGCAGTTGGATGAAATTGCAGCGCCTCAATGGCTTTTAGAACTCGTTGGCGCGTTTCTTCTTTGACGAGCGGGCTGCCGTTGAGGACGTTAGAAACAGTCCCAACAGAGACATCAGCTTGGCGGGCTACATCGCGGATCGTCGGCATCTCAGCACCAAAAATTGAAACGGTTCAATTTCAGTAAAACACGAAAAATCGGCTTTGTCAAGCAGGTGCTTGCGAGATTATGCAGTGGGATTTTCTAGGGGTAAAATGTGTGAGCGGTTGATCACCATATTGGTGAAAAAGTGAATCATGTTGATACCCAGAATCGCAGGCGCGACGATCGCGACAATGCCGGGATGTGTGGCTTCAAAAAGCAGTGCCAAGATGATCGCCGTGATGCCATTTTGTTGAGCGAATGCCAGATACAGCCGGTCATGCGTCGGCAGTTTTGAAGTCAAGAGAAGTCCGGCGGTTATCTGTGCGAGCACTGCCCCACCCGCGACGACGAACCCGATCCCGAAAGAAATCCCTTTCGAGAGGATCAGCCCTAACAAGAATAATGCGAGATAAAACGCGGTTGTGACAATTTTGGGAAGCGCTCGAATAGGTGGACGCAAGAAAAGCCCAATGATGGCGATACCGAGCATAAGCTGAAACCAGATTGCGACCGCGAAGCATCCGATGAGCAGGATATATTGCACGCGCACCTGCTTGAAGGCGCGAAAGAGCGCATATGCCGCCAGCGCGAACACGATATTCGCGGCGAAGTTGAGGAAAAACCCTTCCAGCGGAGCGACGGCATCTGTCCCCGGTGCGATCAAAACCAGCAGATAAATCGATAGAATCACCGTCATCGGATCATCAAATGATGACCACGCCGCGAGGATGGTTTTTGCGCGTTCTGAAACACGATTCTTCTGATGCAGGATGGCGGCGACCGAAAGCGGATCGATTTGAGCGACTGCTAAACCTAACAAAAACGCGAGCTTATCTTGTATGACAAGATAAACGATGCCGCCAATGATGATCGCCTTCAGCACCACGCCAACTGTGATCGCCGTCAGCACAATGCGGCGGTTATCTCGCAGAACCCCGCGATCAATCGATACCACGCTCCCGTACAACCCGATCGCAAGCATCCCATACGTGAGCAGCGTGTACAGGCGGGTATCCGTTGCCGGAGCGATATTCAATGCTGCCGCGATGAACACACCACACAGGACGACGAGAAGCGGGTATAGAATTTGGGTTCGCAGCGTCAACTTACTGTCCAGTTCTCACGAGATAGTTTTCGATTTCTTTCGCTAGAACGCGCATATCGCGTTCCGCAGAATCATCATCCATCGTTCGCTGATCCAGCGTTGCACCGAACACATAGCATCCGCTGCGGAAGCGATGGTAGAGGAAACCACCCTCTTTCACATCCATCACCACGCGAAACAGGATGCCTTGATCCAAGCCTTTGAGAATCTCATTCATCTCAATGACGGAGTTGTGCGTTTGACCGGCAATCTGTCTGTATTTGATCTGCCGGGTTGTCGTTCGATCGTCAATCTTTCGGTCAAGAATGTTCCGACTCATCTTGTCAATGTTGACGTAATCGACGACGGTATCATCGATCCAATACGCGGCATAATCCAGCCCGCCGGGTCTATCCACAACCGCGCGGAGGATTTCTTCAAGACTCTCATAAACAGGGGGTGACGGATGCACGGACTCGCCGTCGGCTGTTTTTGGGGTAACGATGCCGATTCTCAGCAGCAAATCCGCTAATGAATCGATTCCCGCATCGAACAACCCTCGATGGAATGGAACCGCTTGTGAGCGTGCAATAGACTTTATATCGTTGGGCAGCCGCATCGACGGGGAGATGAGCAGTCCATTTTCACACGCTTGAACGATGGGGATTCCGTGTTCCAGCGCCAACCGAATTTCTAAGCGCACCCAATCATCCGCGCGGTGAATATCCCGGAATGTCGCCTCGGTCACGATCAGGATCACACCAGCGCTCATGCTGAGATGTGCCAGAATCGCTTTTTCAAAATCTGCTTGGTCAATATTGCGGTGATCAATGAAAATTTGCTCGTTGACGCGCTGTTCAAGGGCTTCAACAACCCGCTCTGCAAAGTTCCAGCTTTCGCTTGGGTACGAGATAAAAATCTGCTTTGGCATTGCTGGTTACCAAACATCACAAGTCGATATATTCGGAATTGTATTCACTCCCCGCGCGACTCGCAATAGATTAACAATGGGTTTGTAAGGGGTGTGGGCAGGAGATGACAAAAAACACCCTCCCGGCTAGGGGAGGGTGCAAAAGGCGTTAGTGATACTCTGGCAGCCAGCCCTCGTGCGCG
>CALBRY010000681.1 GCA_937927665.1 uncultured Chloroflexota bacterium | reverse complement strand
GCGCAAACCGAAGTCCTTCCGCCACTTGAATAAAAACTGCGTAAGCGCGGTCGAGCGAGAGCGGCTTGTCGCGCATCGCATCCGCTAGTGATCCGCTCATCAAGCGCATCACGATATACGCTTTGCCATCAGGCGCGATACCGTAATCGTAGATCGGGACAATATGCAGATTTTCGAGTGAGGCGATCAGATGGGCTTCTTGAGCAAAGCGGAGTTCAAATTCGCGGTCGGTGCCGGAGCTGTGCGCGTCGTCAATGATTTTGACGGCGACGAGTCGATGAGTTGAAGTCTGCACGGCTCGATAAACCATCGCCATGCCACCCTGCCCGATCTTTTCGATCAGGCGGTAATCTCCAATTTCACGTCCCGCCGCCGCATCGCCGATCACGTCACTTCAGCCCCGGCTGTTCTTGAAGTATTCAGAAAGACGGCACTAATTCTCGCCGAGATACACCTTTCTGACCATATCATTGTTCATCAACGAATCGGCGGCATCGCTTAACACCACCTGCCCCGTTTGAAGCACATATCCCCGGTTGGCAACTTCCAACGCCATGAGCGCGTTCTGCTCTACCAGCAAAATCGTCGTACCGCGTTCATTGATCCGCTTCACGATGTCAAAAATGCCCTCGACCAACACAGGCGCGAGCCCCATCGACGGCTCATCGAGAAGCAGAATCTTAGGATCAGCCATCAACGCACGCGCCATCGCGAGCATCTGCTGTTCACCACCGGAAAGTGTGCCGCCCTTCTGGAAAAGGCGTTCTTTTAGGCGCGGAAAGAGGACATACATCTCTTCCATGCGCGTCGCAATCAGGTTGCGATCACGTACATTCCACGCGCCGATCTCCAGATTTTCGCGCACCGTGAGCAGCGGGAAGATGCGCCGACCTTCCGGCACATGCCCGATCCCCAATCCGGCGATCTCGTGCGGTTTCAGTCCGGTGATGTCGCGCCCATTCAGCGTGACCTTTCCAAATCGCGCCTTGGCAATGCCGCTGATCGTCCGCAGTGTTGTACTTTTACCCGCGCCGTTTGAGCCGACGAGGGTCACGATTTCGCCTTCATCGACCCGGACATCAATGCCCTTCAGGGCGTGGATATGACCGTAATAGGTATGCAGTTCGGTGAGTTCAAGTAGAGCGGTCATGCGTCCAACCTCTCATGATGCGTTCCAGCGGCGCGGCGTCCAAGATATGCCTCGATCACATGCGGGTTAGCGCGGATCGCTTCGGGTGTCCCTTCAGCGATTTTCTGCCCAAAGTCCAGCACGCTGATCTGTTCGCTGATGCCCATGACAACGCGCATATCGTGTTCGATCAAGACAACCGTCGTCCCCATTTCATCGCGGATACGCCGGAACAGGCGCATCGCCAATTCCGATTCATTCGGATTCATACCCGCTGTCGGTTCGTCCAGCAAAATCAGCTTCGGATCACTGGCAAGCGCGCGGGCGATTTCAACGCGGCGCTGAAGCCCGTAGGGCAGGTTGCGCGCGATTTCGTCACCTTTGCCGGAAAGCCCAACGAACCGAAGCAGTTCATTAGCGCGGACGGTAACTTCGTCCTCCTGCTTTTTGAAGCCCGGAGTCCGAAGAATCGTTGTCCACAAACCGACTTTCAAGCGCGAGTGCATACCAACCATCACATTTTCCAGTACCGACATGTTAGGAAACAGGCGAATACTCTGGAATGTGCGCGCCATGCCTGCCGCATTCACTTGATCAGGGCGAAACCCGATCAGTGACCGACCGCCAAACACGACGGTGCCGTTATCCGGCTTATAGATTCCCGTGAGCAGGTTAAACAGCGTCGTTTTACCCGCCCCGTTTGGTCCAATAATCGAACTGATGCTGTGTTCGATGATATCGATGTTGACTTCGCGTACGGCACGAATGCCGCCAAATGATTTGGTCAGGTCGCGTACTTCAAGGAGTGACATCGTGTTCGCCCTTCCCTATAACTCTTGATCCGACGACGCTTCGGACGATGTCGAACTGCTAACATACGGCATCTCGCCAGTGGAATCCGGCGGCATTGAAATCTTCGGAAGCGAACCATCGTCTTTGCGTTCCTCAAGTTCCAGACGACGGCGGCTTTCTGGCATCAATCCTGCCGGGCGGAAGATCATCATCAGCACGAGGATCAACCCGAATACAAGCGGTTGATACTTCGCGGGTTCTAGCTGCACGGGCCAATCCCGAATGTGGAAATTGATGATCGGTACAACATAATCGAGATTACGCAGCGCGTTCAACTGCTGCGAGAAATTGGAAAGGATATGAAGGTCAAGCAGAGTCACGATCATCGCGCCGAGAATTACGCCGCGAATACCGCCGATACCACCGACGATCACCATCGCCAAAATCTGAATCGATTGGAGCAAAACAAAGCTGCTTGGGTCGATGAATGTCTGCTTTGATGCGTACAACACGCCAATCGCGCCGGCGAACGATGCGCCGGTTGCAAACGCCAGTAGTTTCATCCGCACCAGCGGCACACCCATCGCGATCGCCGCGACTTCATCTTCGCGGATTGCAGTCCATGCGCGACCAATTGCCGAATTCTCAAGGCGGCGCGCAAGCACGATGATCACGCCCAAAACAACCAGCGAGATGAAATAGAACATGATCTGCCGTGCGACAAAATCGGTGTTATTGAGCGGTCTTCCAAAGAATTCCGCCATCCCGTTGGTGAGGTTGTACAGCACATCTGGCGTACCCGGTCTGCCGATATTGTGCAGCCCTTGAGAACCGTTGGTGAAGTTGATCGGGGCGTCCAGATTACGCACCAATACGCGGATCATTTCGCCAAAGCCGAGCGTTACGATCGCTAAATAGTCACCACGAAGCCGGAGCACTGGCAAACCGAGCAGAATACCGAACATTGCGGCAGCGCCTACGCCAAGCAAGATGAAGATGACGAAACCCGCGCTCATCATATTCGGGTCAATCACCCATCCGTTCGTCGTGAAAATCGTCTCGGCGGGCGAAGTGAACATCGCCCACAGATAAGCGCCTACTGCGAAGAATGCGACATAGCCGAGGTCGAGCAAACCGGCAAACCCGACGACGACATTCAAGCCGAGCGCTAATCCGGCAAAAATTGCGATCTGGATCGCCAATTCGAGATAGCTTGTATTGAACAAGCCAACAATCGGGATCACGATCAACATTAAGACGAGAAGCAGTGTCGCTTTCAGATTGCCGTTGATTCGCGCGCCGAGAATGAGCAGCGGCGAAAGGATGAACAACGGAAAAATACACATGTTGAGTGCTGGATACCAGAGATTGCGCTGATCCAGCGTAAACAACATCACTCCGGTCACGACCATGTAGAGAATGGTCAGGGCGGCGGCGGTAACGGGGTTGGCAAATGCCGCGCGGATGGGATTTGAGTTTTGCGGTTGCGCTTTGACTGCCATCGCCTACACCTTTTCGTCCACACGTTCGCCCAACAGACCGCTTGGGCGGAAGATCAGGATCAGGATCAGCACGGAAAATGCGAAAATGTCCGTGTAACGCTGTCCCAAAGCCGGGAAGTAAACCAGCACACCATTCAGGAACGCTTCGATTAAGCCCAATGCCAAGCCGCCGAGCAGCGCTCCGGTTACATTACCGATGCCGCCCAGAACCGCCGCTGTAAACGCCTTCACGCCGGGGATGAACCCAACATAAGGAGTGACTGTTCCGGCGTTCAGCCCAAATAGTGAACCGGCTGCTCCACCAAATGCGCCGCCGATGAAGAACGTGAGGGAAATCATGAAGTTGACGTTGATACCCATCAGTCCGGCAGTCGCTTGATCCTGAGACACAGCCCGAATACCACGTCCGAGCTTCGTTCCATTCACAAAGTAGTTCAGCAAGATCAGCATGATGACCGAACTAATCACCACGACAATCACGGTCATGCGGACATTGACCACATTCGACCCGTCAATGAATGTTTCCGCATCCTGCCCGCCGATCATAACCACATCGGGGCGCAGCGATTCTTCGCCCACGCGCACATTTCGCACACGCAGCGGATCGCCGCCAAACGATACCCCGCCCACCATCACATATTCATAAACGGCATCTTCCACAACGAACTGATCATAGGTGACACCATCCACCTCGATACTGTCGTAGCGCGTCCCGCCGATATTCATCAGGTCATAGATAGGATCGGAATCCTCAAGCCCCTCTTCGGTGTAGTTGACGAAACCACCCGCCACAAGTCCATTAAAGGTGAGTGGAATAGGCGTGCTGAGGTATCCAACTTCGTTGGTTGGGTAGGTCAAGTTGAAATCGTTGCGCGTAATCGTCATGATCGCGCGGGTGCTGTCGATCAGCACATACGAGATACCGATCGCGGTGATCAGTGGAACGAGACGCGGCGCGCCGCGCAGAGGACGATACGCCACCCGCTCGATCACGACAGCCAGAGTACCGCTGAACAACATCGCCAGCAGCACCATCACCAGAATAAAGAACACAGGCGACCAATATCTCAATAGATCGTTATCGGTAATCCGCCGTGTGAACTCAAACCCGATGACAGAACCCACCATAAAAATTTCGCTGTGGGCAAAATTGATGAATTTCAGGACGCCGTAAACCAGTGTGTAGCCCAACGCAATCATCGCGTACAGAAAGCCCGTGCCGATGCCCGCAAGGATCATGCCGGGGAGCTGAATACCGATCTGATCAGCAAGGACAATGTTCTCGCGGGGTACAGGAACAAATACCGCAAGAAGATATGACAAGACGGTCAGCAGCAGCGCGGCACCAATGATAAAGACAAGCATCTGACCGATGGGGAACAGAATAAAGCGGTAAATCCAGTTTCCTACTCGTCGAAAGCCGGATTCCGGTCTTGAAGGGGCGACGATCGTCTGTGGGGATGCCAGTTCCGAACTCATGAGCTACTCCAAAGCGAATGAAAAAGGCGGCGGTGTCTGCCTTGTCTGCAACACCGCCGCCCAGTCTAGCTGCTGCTCGAATTACGACCCGGCTTCCGCTTCCGTGAGCGGCGAGGGCAGTTCGATCGTGGAGATCACCGGGTTGGTGCTCCAGTCATCCGCTACCGTTGCGGTCACTTCGATGATGTAGTACAGACCGACTTCGGGATCGCCATTGCCGTCGAATGTGATCGTCCCGGTCAAGCCTTCATAAGCTTCGGTCGCGCGCACTTCAGCCGCAAGTTCTTCACGGGTGGGCAGAACGCCGCCGTTGGCTTCGAGAACGCGCTGGATCGCCGCGAGAATGACGCCCGTCGAGTCATACGACTGCGCCGCGAATGGCTGCGGATCTTCGCCGAACATCTCAGCATAATCTTCGATGAACTGCGCCGCTGCCGGGTAAATATTCGCCGGAGCTGCAACCGACGTGTAGTACGTGCCTTCAGTCGCATCGCCCGCGAGCGCCGCGAATTCCGACGAGTCGAAACCATCGCCGCCCATGAACAGACCTTCGTAGCCTGCTGCACGTGCTTCAGCAATGAACACACC
>CALBRY010000680.1 GCA_937927665.1 uncultured Chloroflexota bacterium | reverse complement strand
GATGATTAATTAATGCACGCGCCAACGCCACACGCTGCCGCTGTCCGCCGGAAAGCTGAGAAGGTTTGCGTCCACCGAATCCCGGCAGACGCACCATCTCCAACATTTCATCAATCCGCTTTTGACGTGCGGCTTTCGGCACGTGCTTGACCATCAAGCCATAGCCGATGTTGTCCGCGACGGTCATATGAGGGAACAGTGCGTAATCCTGAAAAACCGTGTTGACGTCGCGCTCGTATGGCGGAATGCCCGCTACATGAACACCGTTTAATTCGATCTCGCCGCTCGTTGGCTGCTCAAATCCAGCGATCAACCGTAAACAGGTTGTCTTGCCAGAACCAGACGGACCCAACATGGAGAAGAATTCCCCATCGTAGATTTCCAGATCAACCGCGTCGAGCGCCTTAACCTCGCCAAAGTGTCGGCTGAGGCGCGTCAGCCGGACGGCGGTTCCGCGCGCGTTCATCCGTTTTTCACCATGACATGCTTGGTAATGCGATAGTCATTGACTGCTTCGGCGGAAAGGTCTTTCCCAAAGCCGGATTGCTTAAATCCGCCATGCGGGGTTTCACTCGCCAGCGGAATATGATCGTTGATCCACACGGTGCCGAATTCGAGTTCACGTGCAACCGTCATAGCGCGCCCGATGTCGCGTGTCCAGACGCTCGCGGCAAGCCCGTACAGCACATCATTTCCGCAGCGGATGGCTTCGCTGTCGTCTTTGAACGTGCTTATTGTGAGGACAGGTCCAAAAACCTCACTCTGAATGATCTCCGAACGCTGATCAACATCTGTAATTACGGTTGGCTCAAAGAAATAGCCGCGCTCCATGCCTGTCGGAATAGCCCCACCCGTCAGCACTTTAGCACCATAACCTTTGGCGCGTTCGACAAAGCCCTGTACGCGCTCACGCTGCCGTGCCGAGATCAGCGGACCCATCTGGACGCCTGAATCGAATGGCTGACCGACCTTGACGCCGCGCATTCCTTCGACAATAGCCTCAAGAACGTCATTCGCTTTGCTTTGATGCACGTAAACGCGGGTCGCGGCGGTGCAATCCTGCCCGGTATTGAATGTCGATGTTAGGGTAGCAACAGCGGCGACATTTTCGACATCAGTATCATCAAACACAATGAACGGCGCTTTGCCGCCTAATTCCAGATGAACCCGCTTGAGCGTTTCGGCGGCAGTCCGCATGATCTGTTTGCCTGTTCCGGTTGATCCGGTCAGGCTGACCATCCGCACATCGGGATGTTCAACAAGTGCCTGTCCGGTCGCGTTGCCGCCTGTGATGACGTTCAGCACACCGGGAGGTATACCCGCCTCGGCGGCGAGTTCCGCAAGCATCAGCGTCGTAATTGGCGTACCCGGGGCGGGCTTGAGGACGACGGTGCAGCCTGCCGCAAGCGCCGGACCGATCTTCCAGATCGCCATCATGAGCGGATAATTCCATGGGGTCACCTGCCCGACGACGCCGACTGGCTCACGGCGGTACATTGATGTGAATCCCTTGGCATATTCGCCCGCTGAATAACCGTGTGTATCACGCGCGGCGGTGGCGAAAAAACGCATGTTGTCGATGCCGAACGGCATATCCGCGCCCAGACTAACAAACTCGAACGGTTTCCCCGTATTCTCACTTTCAGCGCGTGCCAGTGTTTCGGCGTTCGCTTCGAGTTTGTCGGCAAGTCGCCACAAGATGAGCGACCGTTCCGACGGGGTTAAGCGTGACCAGCGCCCATCATAAAATGCCGTATGAGCGGCGCGCACGGCGCGATCCACATCAGCGGCACTTGCATCAACGACCTGAGCGATTGTCTCTCCTGTCGCCGGATTCTCAATGTTCATGAGCGCGCCGCTCTGGGTCTCTGCCCACGCGCCGTCAATCCAGAGTTTCCACGTTTTCATGGTGATTGGGATTCTTTCTCAAAACAGAAAAGGGATTATGAAAAAACGAAAGGCGAGGCACTGCCTCGCCCCCCGAAACTGATTATCAGAACCGTTTAGCGACCGCCGAGGATCGCTACATAATCGGTCGCCCAGCGGCGGTACGGAACACAGATATCACCGCGACCATCACCGCAAGTCGTGGTCGGCGTGCGCCAGAAGTGGATTTGATCAAAGCTTTCATAGCCGTTGACGGTGCAACCTGTTTCGCCGAGCAGTTCATTACCTTCACAAGCGGCAGGGACAGACGGCACGCTGCCGAACCACGCGGCGAGATCGCCCTGCAAGTTCAGGTTGAGTGAGTGTTCCAACCACATGTAAGCGCAGTTCGGATGTTCGCTGTCACTGTGCATCATGGTTGTATCTGCCCAACCCGTCGCGCCTTCCGTCGGAATCACACTGGCAATCGGAGCGCCTGCCGCAATGAGGAGGTTGACCTGGAAGGGCCATGACCCGGAGGCAACGATTCCTTCATTGGTGAAGTCATCGATCTGGATGAACGCATCATGCCAGTAACGCGCCACGAGTTCACGCTGTTGACGCAGCAGATCGAGCGCCGCAAGATACTGTGTTTCATCGAGTGAGTACGGATCGGTGATGCCAAGTTCCGGATTATGCGTCATCAGATAGAGTGCCGCATCCGCGATATAGATTGGACCATCGTACGCCTGAACGCGTCCGCTGTTGGATTGCCCATCCGCGAGTGTCGTTTCTTCAAAAACAACGCTCCAACTCGTCGGTGCTTGATCACCGAATGCCTCGGTGTTATAGGCAAGCACATTCGCCCCCCATTGATAGGGAACGCCGTAATGTTCTGCTGTTCCGTCGCCGTCAGTATCAACGGTATGCCACGGTGCATTCTGAAGGCGCTCGTCAACCGTACTCCAACTGGGGATTAGGTCGGTATTGATCGGCTGGACACGCTCTCCAGCGATCAAACGCAGGCTTGCATCCCCCGATGCGGTTACGAGGTCAAAATTGCCTTCATTCATCAAGGCAACCATCTCATCAGATGTCGCCGCAACTTGAACGTTCACCATGCAGCCCGTCGCTGCTTCGTAATCCGTCACCCAATCGTATGCAGAATCAGTTTCGCCCCGTTCGATATAGCCCGCCCACGCGACGATACTCAGTGCGCCTTCACCGCTCCCAATTTCTGTTATTGGGGCTTCTTGCGCGCTGACCAAACCTACACTCAACAAAACGATTAGCAAGATGAAAAGTAATGTCTTTTTCATGTCCAAATCCTTAAGGGCATACGAATACGACCGCTGAAGTATAACAAGCCCGTAATCTTTGACAAGAACGATTCGACCGAGTGACCCCCCTGCTAACCCACCACTTAACAGTGTTGTGCGCTTCACAGCGCCCCTAGGCTGTTTAGCATTGTTTAGTCGTCTTAAAAGGATAACCAACGATGCGATTTAGCGGTCAAGTAGCGCTGATCACGGGTGCGGGATCGGGGATTGGAGCAGCAGCGGCGCGTCAGTTTGCCGCCGAAGGCGCGAAAGTCGGCGCGCTCGGCAGATCAGATGATAACGTGCGTGATGTTGTGAGCGAAATTCGGCGTTTAGGGGGGGAAGTGATGCCGCTCATCGCAGACATTTCCGATCCTGCTGCAATGCAAAAAGCGGTGCGTCAGCTCGTCGATAATTACGGGCGGCTTGATGTGGTTTTCGCCAACGCCGGGATCAACGGTGTATGGGCGCCGTTGGACGAACTCACGCCAGAAGAATGGGATAACACGCTCGACATCAACTTGAAAGGCACATTTTTAACCGTCAAGTACGCTGTTCCTCACCTGAAACAAAACGGCGGATCGATTGTCATCACGTCGTCTGTGAACGGTACCCGTATGTTTAGCAATACCGGCGCGACAGCTTACGCCTGCTCCAAAGCGGCGCAGGTGGCATTCGCAAAGATGACGGCGCTTGAACTGGCGAAACACCGTATCCGTGTTAACGTGATCTGCCCCGGCGCAATCGAAACGAACATTGATGAAAATACCGAGAAGCGCGATACAGAACGTG
>CALBRY010000679.1 GCA_937927665.1 uncultured Chloroflexota bacterium | reverse complement strand
GGCGACGAAGCGCTGCAAGGAATGTTCGACAACACTCCATTCACAGGCTTTGAAAATCCAGCGCCGGATATCGTTGCATATGGCGACATTCACGGTGCTTATATGCTAACGGTTGATGTCGCTGACCAGACAAAAACGCTGCTCAATGCGGGCAGCGTTGGTAATCCGCTCGATCTGCCGCTGGCGACGTATGTCATTCTCACGGGTGTCTTGGAAAGTCAATCAGCGGCGCCGCTCTCGATCGACTTCGTGCGACTCCCGTATGATATCGAAGCCACGGTTGCACAAGCACGGGAAGTTGGACTTCCCGATATTGATGCCTATATTGTCGAACTGCGTACCGCGGTTTATCGCCGCTTTCAGAAAAAACCTCCGCCTCTTAAGGACGAATCCCTTCTGTATTGACAACCTCTGATTAGTCAACTAGGATGATAGTCAACAAGGTTGATTATCATAAGGGTTAGTGAAACGAATGACGCAAAGCTGGACGCCCTATGTCACCGCGCAGGCGCTGCTAGAGATTCTGCCTGAACTCGGAAGACTTATCGCCGTTCGCATTCGTGAAACAGGAGAAGAAGAAGCGACAGTCATGCAGATCGGGGTGCTTCTCCGCATCATCGATAAGCCAATCACAACAAGCGAACTTGCCAAACATCGAAGAGTAAGTTTGCAAGCCGCCAGCGTACTTGTTCAAGCGCTCGTTGATCGGGGTTGGCTAACACGCACGCCTGATCCTGACGATCGCCGCCAGTCACTCTTGCAAGTGACGCCTGAAGGCGTTTTGCGCGCTCAAGCAGCACAGGAGCTAGTCACCAAAGCAATTGCGGAAGTACTTAGCGAATTGACACCCGAAGAACTCAATGCGGCTGGCGTTTTTCTCCCTGCACTCCGTCGTCTTACGAAAGCGCAAGCGCAGTCCGATACTGCTCCAGAACCGCAACCCTAACGAACGCTCCTCTAGAAAGAGAATTCTCTCACCATGCTTCGACTAACCAAATACGTCAAGCCCTATCTGCCGCTGATACTGCTTGCCATTGTGCTGTTGTTCATTCAGGGCTTGGCTGACCTGTCCCTGCCGGACTACATCGCCAAGATCGTCAATACCGGCATCCAGCAGGGCGGGTTCGAAAATGCCGTGCCGGGCGCGATACGTCAAACGACGATGAATCATCTGAGTGTGTTTTTAACTCCCGATGAACAGGCGGATGTGCTGGCGCACTATACACTGATCGACAGCACAGCGACGGATTATGAAAGCTATGTTGATGATTATCCGGCGCTCGTCAGTGAGGCGATTTATGTACTCAACACCGATGTCGATGCGGCGGAAATCGCTCGCCTGAACCCGATCATGGCGAAAGCACTAATGACGGTTTTTGGCATCGAGCAGATGATGGCTGATCCATCGAGTGCTGAAGGTATGCGGGGGGGATCAGGCTTTGATCTGTCCTCGCTGCCTGAAGGCACAGACATTTTTGAAGCACTGCAAAATCTTCCGGCGCTGGTGCGTACACCAATCCTGAACTCCGTCAATGAGCGTTTCGCGTTGATGTCGGACGACATGATCGTTCAGGCGGCGGCTGGTGCGGTCAAGTCGGAATATGAAGCGCTCGGTGTGGATACCGCCGCGATCCAGAGCGGCTATATTCTCAATGCGGGCGGTGTAATGCTGATGATCTCGTTGATTTCGGGGATCAGCACGATCATCGTTGGTTTGCTGGCGGCGCTCACATCGGCGGGAATGGCACGTAATCTTCGCCGTGACATCTTCCAAAAGGTCGAGAGCTTCTCCAACAATGAGTTTGACAAGTTCTCCGTATCCTCATTGATCACACGCTCCACCAACGACATCACCCAGTTACAGATGTTGATGATGATAATGATTCGTATGGTGTTCTACGCGCCGATTCTGGGAGTAGGCGGCATTCTCAAGGCGACGAATACCGATGCCTCGATGTGGTGGATCATTGCGTTAGGATTGGGTGCGCTGATCTCCCTAATCATCGTGGTATTCTCGCTGGCGTTGCCGAAATTCCGCCTGATCCAAACGCTGGTCGATCGGTTGAATCTGGTCACACGCGAAAACCTGTCCGGCATGATGGTCGTACGCGCCTTCAATACGCAAGCCTTTGAGGAAGAACGCTTCGACCAAGCCAATCAGGATTTGACGAAAAATAACCTGTATGTGGCGCGCGTGATGGCGGCGATGATGCCGTTGATGATGCTCATCATGAATGGTTTGACGCTGTTGATCATCTGGGTGGGCGCGCATCAAGTCGCCGAATCGCAGATGCAGGTTGGCGACTTGATCGCGTTCATGCAGTACGCACTTCAGGTGGTGTTCGCCTTCATCATGCTTTCGATCATGTTTATCATTTTGCCGCGTGCATCCGTCTCGGCGGATCGTATCGCCGATGTGATCCACACCGATCTTGCTATTCATGATCCGAAATCGCCAAAACGTTTCCCTGTACCGTTTAACAGCACGGTCGAATTCCAAAATGTCTCCTTCCGCTATCCCGGCGCAGAAGAAGATGTGCTGCACGATCTCAATTTCACGGCGCGACCGGGGGAGACAACCGCGTTCATTGGTTCGACTGGTTCGGGCAAATCGACGTTGGTCAACCTGCTGCCGCGCTTTTATGATGTGACGCGCGGCGCAATCCTGATCGATGGAGTTGATATTCGCGAGGTTACGCAATTTGATCTGCGCGAGAAGATCGGGTATGTCCCGCAAAAAGCGAATTTGTTCTCCGGCACGATTGAATCCAATCTGCGTTACGCGGACGAACACGCGCCTGTTGAACTGCTTAACGAAGCGATTGATACCGCTCAAGCACGCGAATTTGTTAGTGTGAAACCAGAAGGCTTGGCGACTGAGATCGCTCAGGGCGGTGGTAACGTCTCAGGCGGGCAGCGTCAGCGCCTCTCGATTGCGCGTGCGCTGGTCAAGCAAGCACCGATCTACATCTTTGACGACAGTTTTTCGGCGTTGGATTTCAAGACCGATGTCGCGCTGCGTCGTGCGTTGAAAGAAAAAACAGGCGCAAGCACCCTATTGATCGTTACACAGCGCGTCTCGACGGTGAAAGACGCCGACCAGATCATCGTCCTCGATGAGGGCAAGATTGTGGGGAAAGGAACCCACGACGAGCTTATGGAAACGTGTGAAGTTTATCGCGAAATTGCCCTGTCGCAGTTGAACATGGAGGAACTTGCATCATGATGATGGGCGGCGGAAGACCCGGACAGGGCGGACGCGGCGGACCCGGTGGTCACGGTCCAATGGCGATGATGAAGGGCGAAAAGGCACGTGACTTTCGCGGTACGATGCAAAAGCTGATTGCCTATATTGGCTCGTACAAGCTGTCGATCGTTATCGTACTGATTTTCGCAGTTGCTTCGACCATCTTCACGATCGTCGGTCCTAAAATTTTGGGACAGGCGACAACCAAGCTGTTTGAAGGCGTTATGGAACAGCTTGCCGGAACTGGTGTCGGCATCGATTTCGAATACATTGGCAATATCATCCTGCTGTTGATCGGTCTATATCTGCTTTCGACCCTGTTCAGCTATATTCAGGGTAGTGTGATGGCAGGGATTTCGATGAAGGTGACATTCCGCCTTCGTACCGATATCTCGAAGAAGATCAATCGTCTGCCGCTCACATACTTTGACACCACCAATCAAGGTGAAGTGTTGTCGCGTGTGACCAATGATGTGGACACGATCAGTCAGACACTCAATCAAAGCCTCGCTCAGATCGTGACCTCGGTAACGAGCATGATCGGTGTGTTGATCATGATGCTTTCGATCAGTTGGGTGATGACACTCGTTGCCATTATCATGATCCCATTGTCGTTTGGCATCATCGCGCTGGTGATCGGCAAATCGCAGAAGTATTTCAAAGAGCAGCAGGATTATCTCGGGCATGTCAACGGGCATATCGAGGAGATGTACGGCAGTCACAGCGTGGTGAAGGCGTTCAACGGCGAATCGCAGAGCGTTCAGAAGTTTGACACCTATAACAAAACGCTGTTTGGCTCGGCGTGGAAATCGCAATTCCTGACTGGACTGCTGTTTCCTGTGATGGGTTTTGTCGGCAATCTGGGTTACGTCGGTGTTTCCATCCTCGGCGGTTATCTCGTAGTCAATGGATCGATCACCGTCGGTGATGTGCAAGCGTTTATCCAGTATGTGCGTTCGTTTACACAGCCGATCAGCCAGATCGCCAATATCTCGAATGTGCTTCAACAAACTGCTGCCGCCGCCGAGCGTGTCTTTGAGTTCCTCGCCGAACCTGAAGAAATCGCTGACACCGCACAGCCCTTCAAAGACGATGTGGTTGCTGGAAATGTCGAGTTCAAGCACGTTCAGTTTGGCTATAACCCGGAGAAAATTGTCATCCGCGATTTCTCGGCGTCAATTAAGCCGGGTCAGAAGATCGCGATTGTTGGTCCAACGGGCGCGGGCAAGACGACAATCGTCAAACTGCTGATGCGCTTCTATGATGTGCAGCAGGGCGCGATTCTGATCGATGGTCATGAGATCCGTGAATTTACACGCCATGACCTGAGAGGCATGTTCGGCATGGTGCTGCAAGATGCGTGGCTGTACAGCGGTACGATCATGGAAAATATCCGCTATGGTCGCCTAGATGCCACCGATGAAGAAGTATTTGCCGCCGCACAAGCCGCCCATGTTGATCACTTTGTGCGGACGCTGCCTGAAGGCTATGGTACGATCCTCAACGAAGAAGCATCGAATGTTTCTCAAGGGCAGAAACAGCTTTTGACGATTGCACGCGCGATCCTTGCCAATCCGCCGATGCTGATCCTTGATGAAGCGACCAGTTCCGTAGATACGCGAACTGAGATTCTTATTCAGCGGGCGATGGATAATCTGATGCATAACCGTACCAGTTTTATCATCGCGCACCGGCTCTCAACCATCCGTAACGCTGACCTAATCCTTGTCATGCGTGATGGCGATATTGTCGAACAGGGCAGTCACGAAGAACTGCTCGCAAGCGGCGGTTTCTACGCGGAGCTTTATAACAGCCAATTCGATCACGTTAACGCGATCGACGCCGCTTAATCAAGCGAAGCGGCGAATACAAAAAGGGGAGACACGTTTGTCTCCCCTTTTTGTATTCGCCTTTTTTGATTGAAACAGACACACTTTATCCATTCTTTTACATTTGTACGCTCACGCTAGGAAAATCTGATGCCGTCATCTTTGAAACCGCCAATCGTCGTGCATCATATGGCAGCACTCGATTCTTCACCGTATCCGCCGAACTCTCTTGAAGCTATCGCATCCTGTATCGAAGTGGATGCGCCGTTCATCGAAATCGATGTGACTGCTTTGCACGCGGCGGATTTTCTCCTTGTACACGATTCGATCCTTGAATCAGAAACCACGGGCTATGGGGATGTTAGCGGTGCCAGTGTGGAAACCGCAAAGACCCTATGGATTAAACACCGCCGCGAAAAAACGCCCTATCGCCCACCGCTTTTGAGCGAGGTCGTCACACTGTTCTTGGAGAAAGGCGGATACACCCGTCTGCAAATTGATTTCAAGAATGTGCTTCCCATGCGCGACGATGAACCGTTGCGCCGTCTGGTGCAGTTGATCGAACCACTGCGGGATCGGGTGCAAGTCAGCAGCAGTGCGGATTGGCATCTGCGGAGTCTGCACCGCCTTGCCTCATGGCTCGATCTGGGTTTCGATATCGGTTTCTATCTCGATTACCGTCCGCATCCCGTTGATCCACGTTTACCGCCGTTCCGTTTGGGGGCATACGGCTACCATGATGATCACATCCTCGCGGCACAATCGCTGCTCAATCCGGCGGCATATCTTGAAGAACGGTGCGATCTGCTTTACCGCTCGATTCCGAATGTCAGCACATGGTATGTCAATTATCGCTTAATCATGCAGTGTTTAGCGGATGGGTTCAACATGGCGGATTGGCTGCACCGGGTCGATATCAAGTTGGCTGCGTGGACGCTCGACGCGGATCAACCCTCCATCTTGAAAGTGCTGTCGCTGCTTAAGTCGTGCGGCGTCGATCAATATACGACGAACACGCCCCGCGCGCTCGCCGCAATGCTGGATTAGCCGAACAATTCGATCGCAGTTGCCATATTACTTGTATAGAATCAACGTGGTTGCCGCTGACACATATTTCCTTATTCGGATACTTCATTACGGAGGATGATGCTAGATCATCCTGAGGGCGGATTGCTTGCCGTGTCTTGTACAGCATAATGGCAGAAAATGCTGCTTCGTCGTGGAAGCAGATTATTTGTCGTGCCACGCCAGTTCTTGCAGGGAACATAGCGATTACGACAAGATAAGCATCGTCACAAACCCAATCCGGAAGGGACGGGGCAATGAAGAAAATCAGTTACTTAGTCGCTCTAGCCGGGGTCCTGTTTGTAGCAGCGGGACTTATGCTGCTGGATCAACCCAGCGTTGCCGCACAAGAAGGCGAAGAACCGCCTTTCTTGGCTGAATATTATGAAGCGTGGGTCGCGTCACCCCACGCGGACGCCACTGCTGAAGCATTCATTCACTGGGATGCTGAAGCCGAAGTTCCTGATACCTGTGCGCGTTGTCACTCAACGCCGGGCTATCGTGACTACATGGGCGCAGATGGCACCGAATTTGGTGTCGTCGATGCGGCTGCACCTCTAGGCACGACCATCACCTGCGATGCTTGCCATGCACCGACCGCCACACAGCTTACCAGTGTGGTTTTGCCGTCGGGCGTGGAAGTTAGCGAAACAGGCGATTCGGCGCGCTGCATGGTGTGCCATCAGGGTCGCGCGTCAACCGACAGCGTTAACGCCAAGTTGGTTGAACTCAACCTCGTTGATACCCCTGATCAGCCCAGTGCTGACCTACGCTTCATCAACATCCACTACTATGCCGCAGCGGCGACGCTGTACGGTGGTGAGGCACGCGGTGGCTATCAGTACGACGGTCAGGTCTACATGGGTCGTAACATGCACGTTGAAGGTTATACGACGTGCGCCGACTGCCACAACCCGCACACAACGGAAGTCCGTATCGAAGCATGCGCGACTTGTCATGAAGATGTCGAAAGTGTTGAAGACCTGCGCGATATTCGTATGCAGGGTTCCGGCGTGGACTTTGACGGCGACGGCGACGACAACGAAGGCATCGCAGGCGAAATCGAAGGATTGCAGGAAGTCCTGTACGCTGCAATGCAGGCTTATGCAAGTGAAGTTGTCGGCGCGCCGATTGCTTATGACGCCCACACCTATCCATACTTCTTCAATGATACTGACGGCAACGGTGAACTAGACGAAGCTGAAGCGGTTTCAGACAATGGCTACGGCTCCTTTACTGCAAACCTCGAACGCGCCGCTTACAACTATCAGGTGTCGCTCAAGGATCCGGGTGCATTTGCACACAATCCGCAGTATGTGATGGAACTGCTGTACGACAGCACCATGTCGCTGAGCGCTGCCCTGCAAGAGCCGCTCGCGGATGCCGAATTCATCGTCCGCGATGCGCCGATGCACTTCAACCCGACCGTTGAAGCGTGGCGTCACTGGGATGCTGAAGGCGAAGTACCGGGTTCATGCGCGCGCTGCCACTCGGCAGAGGGTCTGCCCGTGTTCCTCGAGAACGGTGTCAATGTCGCCGAACCGACAGCACAGGGACTCGCCTGCTCGACCTGCCACACTGATCTGACTGATTTCACGCTTCCCGCCATCAACGAAGTTGCGTTCCCCAGCGGCGCGCGTCTTGGCTTTGGCGAAGAAGACGAAAGCAATCTGTGTCTCGCCTGCCATCAGGGTCGTGAATCGACCGTGAGCGTGAACCGTGCGATCGGCAGCCTCGGTGATGATGAAGTCTCCGAGACCCTGACGTTCCGCAACGTTCACTACTTCGCGGCGGGCGCGTCGATCTTCGGTGGTGAAGCTCAGGGTGCTTATCAGTACGCTGATCGTGAATACAACGGACGTAACATGCACGCCGAAGACGCACCGAACACGTGCGCTGGCTGCCACCGTCCGCACACTGGCACGATCCGTATTGGTGAATGCGAAGACTGCCATGAAGAAGTTGAAGAAGCGGAAGATGTGCTGCTGATCCGTATGCTCGAAGATGTCGATCTGATCGACTACGACGGCGACGGCAATGCAGAAGAGCCGATCCGCGACGAAATTGGGGATATGGAAGCGGCGCTGTTTGTAGCAATTCAGGCATATGCCACGAACACCGTTGGTATGCCGATTGCGTACGACTCGCACTCGCATCCGTATTGGTTCTACGACACCAACTCAAACGGTGTGGCTGATCCGGAAGAAGTGAACAGCGATAACCGGTTTGCGTCGTGGACACCGACCCTGCTGCGCGCTGCTTACAACTATCAGTACACGCAGAAAGACCCCGGTGACTTCGCGCACAATCCTGACTACATCATGCAGGTTCTGTATGACAGCCTCGAAGCCATTGGCGCAGACGTGTCTGCAATGACGCGCCCGCCGGTGATCGCTGCGAGCGAATAGAGTAGTCGGCGCTTCAAAATAAACTGCGCGCTCTGTAACATTGGAGCGCGCGGTTTCTCGCCACAAGAGCCAGCGGGTGACCTGCACCCCGCTGGCTTTTCATTTCCTCTTCTATCCTCACCTATTCCTTTCCCATCGTTTAAGCCATCGCGCGCTCATGCCAGCAGTGGGGGAGGGAAAAGAAACCGCTCACGGGCTTGGCTGCCAATGAGCGGTTGTTCAAAGCTGTGAGAGTGTGTAGGAATGGCGTCGTTATACCCGTGTCAGCATGCCTAGCACACTGATCCGTATCTATTCATCAGGCTGTGTCAGCCATGCCCACAGATGCACTAAATAGCCGTCCGGTAATTCGCTCTCATTGAATGCAGGCATTTCTCCGCGACCGATGCGAACCTGCTCATAAAAAGCGGCGTACGGGAGTTCAGGCGGGCGCAGTGCTGGCTCACCGTGACTGCCGCCTCCCGCACTTTCTCCATGACAGAAGGCACAGCGAAGCGTTTCCCACAAAACCGCGCCGATATGCGGATCGCCGGATTCAGGGATGGTTTCTGGCGCATAAATCACTGCTTGGCGGCGCGGAACGGTATTAATGGCTGTTTGTTCTGATGAAAGGAACAAATACAGCGCACCTGTCGCGGCTAAGGCGACAACAACCGCTATGGGCAAATAAATGCGCCGCCGGGCGCTGATTCGTTCGGCTGGAACGGGTTTCACGGGTTGATCGGCGAAGATTGCTGCGCGGCTAGGATGCCACAGGAGCAGTACGCCAATCCGCAGCAGCACGATTAAGATCACCGTGAGCATTGCGTGATCGCTGTGGACACTGCGCGCGACCGGGACAACTTCGCCGGGGAGCGCTGTTGTCGCCGCAATCGGAGACCACAAAATCAACCCGGTGATGCCCAACACTAACACGCCGATCACCAATATCAGATACTCGAATTTGAGCACAAAGCGATACGACGGTTTTTCCGTGCTATCGCGGCGCAGTCCGATGTTCGCAAAGAAGCGCCCGACGAGTTCGCGCAAGTCACCAATTCCGGGAAGCATAACCGGACGCTGACCCACAACGAACCAGCGGTAGATGACAGCGAGGACATGAAAGACAGCCTCGGCGAGCAGCAGAATTGCGAAGAAGCGGTGCAGGATTCGCAGACTTTCGATCCCACCACCGATCACAATCAGGATGTTCGCCCATGATTCGCTTGCGAACCGCTGCGGAATACCTGTCAAGACAAGCCCGATAAATGCAACGGCGATGACCAGCCGCTCAATGCGCTGTGCTGGAGATAATTTCACGGTGGTTTGCGGCTCAGATGTACTCTGCGCTGCCATCTTACGTTCCCTCTCTGTAAGCGGCTCAGCCGCGCCGCCGCACACGGCGGATAACGTCAGATACGATTAGAATACTGACAATGCCAAGCGCGATCGGAATTAACAGGGTATACAGGTTCTTCAAGAAGTAGAGAACCGGGTGTGTTTCTGCCGTAGCGGGATAATGCCCAATCCACGCCGCCGAGAAATCTGCGCTGGCGTCAGGGTGGCATTGGCGGCAAGTAGCGAGCAGATTTTCGCGAATGCTCGATACCCCGACCTCATCGCTCACCGGTTGAATATTGTGGACGCCGTGGCAGTCAAAACAGACTGCTTTATTCGTCACTACGTCTGGCGATTCATGGTCGAAGAGTACAATCGTTGATCCATGAAACTCCGCGACATAGCTGTCAAATACTTGCGTGCTGATGCCGTAACTATCCATCAAAGCATCGTCGGCGTGACAGGTGGCGCACAGTTCAGGTGATCCGGTACGGAATGCAGTCGTAGTCGGATTTTGGATATTGTGAACGCCGTGACAGTCGATACACGTCGGCACGTCGGGGTTGTTCTCATCGAGAAGCGCTGCACCATGAATGCTGGTGCGAAATTCTTCAAAAATTGCACCGTGACAGCGTCCGCACGTTAGCGAAATACGCTGACGCGGCTCATCCGGTGTCTGAATATCATGTCCGCCGTGACAATCGACACAAGTTGCCGCTTCTAAACGCCCTTCGCGCAGAAACTCGCCATGCACACTGTCTTGCGCTCGCATGTACTGTTCTTCGTGGCAGTTACGGCAAACTGCATACCGTTCGATCTGGAATTCGCGCACCGTTTGACTTAGCGAAACGGGGTGCGGATAGCGGAAATTCGGGTGGCAATCCGCGCAGGCGAGCGCCCCATCCGGGTTTGACTCACCGTGAACGGAATGCGCAAGAACGGTAGGATCAATCGTTACCGACAGGCTCTCACCACTGGGAAGCTGCCACACCTGATCGGGTTCAGAATGGCACAGCAAGCAGTATGCATCCGAGGCGGGATCAGGTGTAGGCGCTGGAGTGTCTCCGCCTTGCTCCTGAGCAGTCGCCACGCCAACCATCACCCCCAATAACATCAGGATGATTCCCAAAATCAGCAAACTCGACCTAGCTTTGCCCATCATCGGGTCTTCTCCTGACTGCGGGTCTTGCGGCGTGCTTGACGCAGAATGATCAATGTTCCACCGCCTAATATCACGACCGACAGCCCGAGCAGAATGATCGTCATCGGTCTAAGTCCCGTGCGAACGGGGAGTTCCATGCCAACCGTGATCGGCGTGGCAGCGGAGGGAGTCGCGGTGGGTGCTGGCGCTTCGGTCGGCTGAAGGCGCGCACCGGGAACGCTGAGTTGTGACAGCAGCCGGGCGGACTCGTCGAGAAGCGCATCGGCATAGGCGTAATTGTGTACCCCTAAACTGCCGTCGTTTTGAACGAATGTCAGCGCAGCGACCACGCGGTCGTACTGTTCGCGTTCGGGTGTGCCTTCTTCCGGCACGGTGATACTCCCGAGTCGAGCGCGTGCAACCGTAATTCGTGATCGTACTGCCGCCTGTGTGTCTTCGACCAGCGATTGCAGATCGCCTGTCAACAGATCTGTGTGGCATTCCGAACAGGCATCTGGAGGACTGTCGTCTGATGCACCGGGAACGACGGGGCGTAATGTATGACTGGCAAGCATCGCGCTGCCGACCGGAATACCGCTCATGTGACACGTCACACAGCGAGGTCCTTCTTCCTCGGAGAAATGCGCCGATGGAATACCGTCAACGCCTTCGATGATCGGCTGTCCTTCGAACATTTCAACCACTGGATGATGGACGGGTTGAACGAGTTCCGTATTGCGATGACACGACGTACACAGGTTATAAGCCGTATCAACCAGATGGAAATCAGTTTCCGCGGCGGTGTGCGGGCTGTGACACGTCACACACGTGATACTGAACTGCGCGGAAGCGAGTGTTGTTGATGCAGGCGGTTCGCCCGTAAGATCGCCGTCTTCGTAAGCGGCGCGAATGCGTTCGATGAACGCGTTATCACCGCTGTGGCAGACCACGCAACCGTCTTCAGCGCTTGAACTCGATGTGAGTGTATCCAAAGAGCCTGCATGCGCCGAGTTCAACCATTCGTTGAACTGCATATTATTGAGGCGTCCATGCTCTGTGGCATACCAGACAAGCGGATCATCCTCTGGAAGGAGTTGATATGCCGCCGGATCAAGCAGATCGTTTCCGGGTCGATACTGGGTTGAGAATGGATGAGCGGAATCTGCTGCCATTCCTTGACTATGACATGCACCGCAGATTTGAGCATCCGGGCTGACAACGATCGCTTCGTGAATTTCGATGATTTCTTCTTCATCGGGGCGTCTGCCCGCATCATCAGCGATTTCAGCGTGGATGCTCCCCGGACCATGACATGACTCGCATTGAACGCCGTCATCTTCCCAGCGTCCGCGTTCAGTATCCAAGCCTGTGGTGTGACATCCGGCGCAGTTCTGCGTCCAATCATATTCAGGTGACAGCCAAGTGTCGCCTAGAATATAAGGACGCCATACTTGAGCAACTGTATCCCATTCGGCGGGGAAAACGGCGTATACCCGGCTTTCGATTTCGTAGACATAACGCTGCACGTAGCGTCCAGCGCCAACCGCAAAAACAATATCATCGGGTGTAAACGGGCGGGGTGCGTCTTCGCCGGGGAATTGAACCGTGCGTATATCTGCGCCTTGCTCGAAATCCGCAAGAATATTGCTCTTGTTGCGTTCTACATCTTGAAGTGCCAGCGAATGCGGGGTGTCTTCGTGGTCGCGGGCGAGTCCGGTATGGCAGTCTCCGCACTCGCTCGACCCAATGTACTCCGCTTCGTCGCCATCATCTTGCGCGCCGATGGGGTGCATCGGAAGGGTCATCGCAATGCCAAGCGCGATCAAACCGAACGCACATAACAGCAGTCGATAAATGAGGGTGTGACCCATAACGAGTTCCCCGATCATCAGTGCATGTAAAAAAGTCCGCCGATCAATCATGATCAAGCGCCCTTCTTTACAACTCTAGTGTAGGGGTAGACAATTGCAATCAATCGCTAGAATGAAACACTTTCATCCTCGCGGATGATCTGTTAAGCGTAGGGATACGTTAGCATAAACAGAATACCAGAGTCTACGCTAACGCATTAGCTTATATTTTGCTGCCGAACGGCGAAGTCAAACAGCGTTAGAGGAAGTATATATATGGCATGGTTTCAGCGATTTATCCCTAAACGCGGGCAGACGTTCACAATCCGCGATTTGCTGCTGCCGTTTGGACTCGTCGTTGCAGGGTTTGGCGTGTTCTTGCTGGCTGCGCCTCCGATGTGGGAGTACAGTAACTCAGCGGCATTTTGCGGAGTGACATGTCACACGATGCCGCCCGAATACGAGACGTTTTTGGAGTCACCGCATGCGCGGGTTCCCTGCGTTGACTGCCATATTGGGCGCGATCTGCTGTTGGTGCAGTTCTTCCGCAAAGCGGGACACATGCGCTTGATTGCAGACACAGTTTTTGAAAACTACGAGCTGCCAATTCGTTCTGCGGAAATGCGCCCTGCGCGCGAAACTTGCGAGATGTGTCATTCGCCAGAAACATACTCGGATGACAGTTTGCAGGTAATCCACACTTTTGAAAACAACCGGACGAATGATCCGTACAGCATTTACTTGATGCTGCACACGGGCGGCGGTAGTGAGCGCGAAGGATTAGGTCGCGGTATCCATTGGCATATCGAGAACCCGATCACGTACATTGCGCTTGACCCCGAAGAACAAGAAATCCCGTGGGTTCGCGTTCAAACGGCGAGCGGCGAAACAATCGAGTACAGCGCGATCAACTCACCAGTTGATCCCGACAGCTTGAATGAATATGAACTGCACGAAATGGATTGCACGACGTGTCATAACCGTGTCGCGCACCTGATTGAGACGCCAAACCGTGCAGTAGACAGCGCGCTTCAGGTTTCCAGCATTTCCCGCGATATTCCGTTTATTCGTGCCCGTGCGATTGAACTGCTATCCGCGCCGTATGTTTCGACGAGCGATGCTTTACAGTCGATTTCGTCGCTCGAACAATACTACAGCGAGAACTACCCGGAATTTTATGCCGAAGGTTCTGAGCTTGTCAGCACGGCGATTGACGTTCTCTCGACGCTCTATCAAGAGAGCAACTATCCGGAACAACTCTTGAGCTACGATACACACCCGAATAATGTTGGACACCGGGATGCGCCGGGATGTTTCCGCTGCCATGATGGAGAACACTTCAGCGAAGCGGGCGAAGTCATTCGGATCGAGTGCAATCTGTGTCATACGATCCCAACCGTCGTTCGTCCCGGCGATATTCAGCCCACACTTGCGCTTGCGACCGGGGTTGAGCCTTCGACACATCTCGATTCAACGTGGATTACGCGCCATCCCACCGCATTTGATGCAAGCTGTGCCAACTGCCATACGACTGCTAACCCCGGCGGGATCGACAACCAGAGCTTCTGTTCAAACAGCGCGTGTCATGGTTCAGCATGGGAGTTTGCGGGATTTGATGCTCCCGGATTGGCGACTGTCCTAGACATCTATCAAGTAACCGCAACGCCTCTGCTCGAAGACTTTGAAGGTGATCCTACCTATACGATTCTCCAACCGCTGTTTGTTCAGGAATGCAGTGCGTGCCATGGACAAACTCCAACCAACGGACTCAGGTTGACTGATTACGCCAGCGTGATCGCAGGAAGCGATAATGGAGCGGTAGTGGTTGCCGGATCGCCCGACGAGAGCCGCATGATTGAGGTGTTAAGCGGCGGACATTTCGCCCCGATCACAGACCATCAGCTAGAGCTGCTGATCAAGTGGATCAGAAACGGGTTGCCAGAATAGCAAACCTAAAGAAAAAGCGCGGAGAGATCTCTCCGCGC
>CALBRY010000678.1 GCA_937927665.1 uncultured Chloroflexota bacterium | reverse complement strand
TCAGGTCTTGAATGCGCATCGTCCGCAGTCGCTCTTGCGTGTACCCGTAGAAGTTGGCAGCGGCAATATTCGCATCGACAATTCTGCCTGTCGCCGGCTCAAGCACCAGTTTGATAGCGGAATTGCTCTCGAACATTTGATGGTAACGCGACTCGCTGTGCGCCAGCGCCGCGTGAGCTTCAACCTGTTCTGTAATATCCTGTTGAGTTCCCATATAGTGCGTGATGCTCCCCGCACGATTGCGGATCGGAACAATCTGCACACGGTTCCAGAACATCGTCCCGTCTTTGTGATAATTGCGCAGCTCAACCGAGCAGGGTTCTCCAGAACGGATCGCCTGTGCGATGACTGCGTGTCCTTCCTGATCCCGATCTGCACCTTGTAGAAAACGGCTGTTCTTACCGATGACTTCAGCGGCGGTGTAACCCGTCAATCGCTCGAATGCCTCGTTCACATACACAATCGGCATATCCGGCTGAAGCGCATCGATTAGCATCATTCCTAAGGGGTGATGCTGAAACAACTGCTGCAGCAGATAAATGATTTCTGAAACGGGGTCAGTCGCTTGGAGATCAACGAGAGGTTTAAGAGTACAGGGAAGTGCATTAAGCCAATCGGATGGAGGTTCAGGAGAGTTGCGCATAGAACACCCTAAGAATCTTGTTGTGTAGACGAGGGGCAATGCATCTTATAAGAAATTATACATTGAACTTTTTTGTTACAGTCTGTGACTGTTGTCACCCTCGCCTACAGCGCTTTTGTAACACTTAATGGTGTTTAATCGGCAAAGCTCCCACAGACTATCAGAACCCGATTGCACAGGCGAATGCGGAGTGAAAGCCTTGATGTTATGCTCCACGTCCGCGCTTTTCCTTCTTTTTTGCATCTTTCTGCCAAACTCATAAAATCGTTCGTTATGAACACGCCACCCTCATCGCCCATCCCACCGGAAAATCCGCAGCCCCGCCTGAGACTTGCCTTACTCGCACTGTCGGCAGTCGCGCTGATCACCACCCTGCTGCTTGTCTACAGCTACCTCAATTTGCGCGCCGATACCGAGCAAAACGCCTTATCGAGCGCCGAAGCACAGGCACGCACCGCCGCCGCACAGATCGACGCCGCGTTTACCGAAGTCATGGCGATTGCCGATCACCTTGCGGATGATTTATCGGCGGGCGCATTCCCGTATGATCAGATACAGGAGCGGCTTCAAACCGAAGTTACCGAACGCCCGGATATTGACGGAATCGCCGTCACCTTTGAGCCGTTCGTTTATGATTCCGAACTGCGCCTGTATCAGCATTATGTCTACCGCGAAAATGGCGCGTTCGATGTGCTGGACGGCGCGACCTATGACTACACCACGCCGCCGGGGACGGACGGCGCACAAACAGCTTGGTATCACGCGCCGCTCGAAAACGGGGCGATGTGGAATGAGCCGTTCATGGCGACGGGTGCGGGCAAAATCTTGATCGAGTACGGTGTGCCGTTCTACCGCGTCGGTGAGGATCACACGCCCGAAAATGCCGCCGGGCTCGTCACGATCGATTATTCAGTTCAGGATATGCGCGTCCTGATGACCGCGCTCGAACTCGGTGCGACCGGGTACGGTTTTGTGATCACGCCGAGCGGAACATTTCTCGCGCATCCCATCGGTGAGTATGTCGTCAATCAGTCGATTTTCGGGCTGGCGGACGAAATGGGCATCGCTGAACTGCGCGCCTCGGCTGATCGCGCCCTTTCGGGTGAACCTGTCCGCATTAGCTGGATCGATCCGGTGACGGGTGAGCAGTCGTGGACATTTTTTGAGCCGCTTCCCTCAACCGGTTGGGTGATGGGCATCGTCCTCAACCGTGCCGAGCTTGAACTTGACCCGCGCGAAAATTCCGGTTGGTTGGTCGGGATCGCGTTATCCGGCGCGGCGACAATCTTTTTCTTCGCGCTTGTGATCGCCTACCCGCGCGGATTTTCCACCCGCGAATTATGGACGATCAGCGTGATTTCGTCCGGGCTGTGTGTGGCGTTGATCATCTTCATCTGGGGAATCACGATCTCGCAGCACACGCCGGAGGGTGTCCGCATCACTGACCGCAGCACACTCAGTCGATTCCTCGAAAATGTCGCCCAGTCCAGCGGAGTCGCTGAACCGCCAACCGAAATCCCGACCGGGATCTTGATTCAGGCGATGGAATTCCCCGATCCCACGACGGTACGCTTGAACGGGTATATCTGGCAGTCGTACCCGATAGGTGAGGACGCTCCCGATATCGATCAAGGCTTTGTTTTATCCGGTCGCATTGGCGAAGAAGCGACGATCGAAGAAATTCAGCGCACCCGCATTGATGACCGCGAATTGATCGTATGGTTGATCGGTGTCAGCCTCACCCAATCGTTCGATCCTTCGATGTTTCCATTTGATGATCGCGATGTCGATATCCGAATCACGCCGCTCGATCTCGATGCGCGCGTGCTCTTTACGCCCGATCTCGAAAGCTATGATTTGATCAATCCGCGTTTGCTGCCGGGGTTGGATTCGTCGGTGCAGGTGCTCAACTGGTCACTTCAATCGAGTTATTTCAGCTACCGTCAGCCGGATCTGGGGACGACGTTCGGTGTTCCGGTGCGCGGCGCATCGACTCCGCTGCCGGAATTGTTCTTCAGCGTGAATACGCAGCGCGGGTTTGTCGGTCCGTTCATCGCCTATCTGCTGCCCGCCGTCGTCGGCTTGTTGATGCTGTTCGCGTACCTGCTCAACGAGCGCAGCATTGGCGATAAAGAAGAAATTACGTCGGCGCTGAACTTCGGCGCGGCACTGTTCTTCGTGTTCGCCGTTCTGCACACCTCGCTGCGTGATAACATCGGCGCGACTGGTTTAACCTATCTGGAATACCTGTATGTGATGCTCTATATCGCCATCATCAATGTGGCGGCGAATGCGTTTGTCGTGGTGCGCCGCCCGGAATGGGCGATGGTCAGCTTCCGCAGTAATTTGATCGTGAAGGTGCTTTATTTCCCGGTCTTTACCGGTGCGCTCTTGATCATCACGCTGATGGTGTTCATGCGGTGAGCCTTTCTTTACATTCGGTCAAAACCAGAGTATACTAAACGGTAAGGGGAATGATCTTTCCCTTTACCAACGATACACTTTAGTCTGATTTGATGAGACTTGTTGGATGCGCGCTAATCCTGAGCGCGTATTCAGGTTCCCCCGTTCATCAAATAATACCCCACAGGTTGAACTCTCACCCATTGGCATTCGCGTTCGATGCAGCGGCGTCACTACCGTCTGACTGTTGGCGAATTTCATCACCAATGCGGGTTGTGTCAAGCAGTCGTTCGTTTCGATAGGGCGAGAAAACAGCGGGGTTATCCTGGCTCGAAAACTCTATATCGGCAATCTACCATTTAATACAACCCAGATTCAACTGCGCGAACTGCTCTCTAAAGCGGGAGAAGTCACAGATATTTATCTGTCGAAGAACCGTTTTACATCGAAATCAAGCGGGTTTGCCTTCGTCGAAATGGCGAGCGAATCAGCCGCAGTCAAAGCAGTAGAGCTTTTTCACGGACATCGTATCTCTGAACGGTCATTAACCGTACAGGCGATCGATCCCGCTAGTTCGTCCGAATGGAAAGGCACGCTCAATACCGTTGTTCTTCGCAAATCTCCGCCAGAGGCGGAAGCGAGTCAAAATGACGACGGAAAAAGCTAAGCCGCTTACCTATTTGGAGTGGGTTGCATTAAGCACGCTTTACCAGCATCGGGATCGGGTTTCCAGTCCGGTGCGTTATGTGGGACTCCCTGCAACTGTACAAGCCCTCATTACCCATGAACCGCCCCTAGCACAATGGGTCGGTAAGCGTTCCGATAATCAAATTCATATCACGGTGGAAGGCATCGCCGCTTGGGAAGCATCCCGCGAGGGCTAAATCCCAACCGATCGATCGCAAATTCCGCCACCAGTTGACAAGAAAAAGGATTTTCCAAAATGGGCACAATTCTCCTTGTGCGTAATCTCTCGTATGACGTTACTCCCGCGCAGATTCAAGAACTCTTTTCCCGCGCCGGGAAAGTTTCGGATGTTTATTTGATCACCGACCGCTGGACGGCAACGCCGAAAGGTTTTGGATTCGTTCAAATGGCGAGCGAAGCGGCAGCGAAAAAAGCTGTGCAGCTTCTCCACGATACAAGCTGGCTTAACCGGACGCTGCTTGTGCGCGTAGCGACCGAAAACGACCAGCGAATGGGCGGCATCGTCCCCGGACGTCGGCTCGGAACTTCCGCTAGCGATTAGCGACATTTCCCCCAACTGCACAGCGGAGGTGCATACCTTCCGCTGGATTGTCATGTTGATCCGTATGGTTAGCGCTGTCGGTTTAGAGTCAGGAATTCTGTTATGCCAACGATTAACCCTCACTTGCAAAAGCGTTTCAAGCTCACCATCCACGATGGACAGCCCGAAGGGCTGGTCGATGTGAGCGATGCCGGGCATCTCATGATGTGCTGCCCGTTGTGCGGATGCAGTCACCAGATCACCGGGGTCGATACTCAACGACCGTATACGCCCCTTTGCCAATCCCTGCCCGCGATGTTCAAGGTTCAGCGCACAGCATGGCTGAAGCTTTTTCCGGAAGTCACCCCATTCACGACACTTCACCTTGTGAGCGCGGCGGTCTAATCCCAATGAGCAAATCGCTTGATGAGTTATCCCCGAAGAAATTGCAGGAACTTGAGGTGTTGACCGAGCAGCTTTTGAGCACGATGAAGCGCACACCGCTCCAACACGAACCAATTTTTGAGGAGCTTACCCGTCTCGAAGCCCAGTTGAGCCGTATCCGCCGCGCTCGTTTTGATGATGCCAATCCCACGTTCAAAAGTTGAGGGGCGCGTACTAAGCGCCCCCACTCCACCCTATTCCATTTCGTGATCAACCACTGGCAAGCGTGGATCGATCGCGTTCCATGTTTTCTTCACCCAACTAAGCTGTGGATCATCCACCGCTGCGAGTGACTGCGCCGATCCCGCGAGGAAATTCAGGTAATAGGTTGTGTAACCGAATCCGCTCACAACCGGGTGATAGCCTTCCGGCACCAGCACGGTGTCATGGTTGTGAACCATCATCACCGCATCAATCGAGCGCGAATCGGTATACACACGCTGATAGGCGAATCCGTCTTGCGGCGCGATCTTGTAGAAGTAAATTTCTTCCAAGTCCGCCTCAAGCAGATTACCATCCGCATCCTCGCGGTGTACATCGTGCTTATGCGGCGGATAGCTCGACCAGTTGCCCGAAGGTGTATACACCTCAACGCACACGATCCGGTGATTGCCGAATCCCGGCGGAATAATGCTGTTGATCTGCCGCGAAGCATTTCCGCCGCCGCGTAATTCGATCTTGCTGTCGGCAGGGGTGATTAGGCACGGGTGATAATCACGGTCAGTTGCCACCCAACAAGACGCCACCTCAAACCCGTCGCTCAACGCCTCAAGGGTGAACGGGGTACGGCGCGGAAGATACAACGCGTAGGGCATCCCGCTGAACACATTCGGGCGGCGTCCGACATTTTCATAAACACTGTCGTCCACCTTAATCCGGCACATGCCGCCAAGAATGACATGCGCCCATTCCGATTCGCCCGTTTCGCCGCTCCATGTTTCGCCTTTGCTCAAGCGGCGCGCTTGCATGTTCAGGTGTTCCCATCCGGCTTGCGCGGCGGAAACTTCGGCAAAGACTCCCGTCTTTCCGCTGTCTTTCGATTTGATCAACATCGTATCTGCCGTGTAGTTCATCCGTTTTCCTTTATGAACCTTTGTTGTTCGTCCAATAAACTGTTTTTTGTGAAACAGGCATCGGCGTTTTCAGCGGTTCGGCGGCGATCACGTTTTGAAAGCGGGCGATTCGGCGCGCAAGCATCAGCACCAATTGGATCAACGTGATCATCCCAAGCGTGTACACCATCAGCGCAATCACAACGGTCAGCAGCCCCGGCGATTGATACAGCATCGATGTGAGCGTCAGCAGCAGCGTCAGCCCGCCATCGATCGCGCCAAAAATCAGCGGAAAGAACATCACTGACCAGTCTGCGTCAAAAATGACCGGAAACACCACCACGACCATCGCAAGCAGCCCGAAAAACGTGAACATCTGAAACCCGATCAGCACATTACGCGCTCCGTTCGGGGTTTTCGCCAGCAGTGACGCGAATACACTCATCGCACTCGCCAATGCCGCACCAAACAGCGGCAGCACAAACGACACAGCAATCACCACCAGCACGATCAAGACGAGAATCCCGTCATTGAGACGCGCCCCCGGAAACTGTGCGATTGTGGCAATCGTGAGCCAGCACACGCCGATAAAACGCGGGATCAACATCACCCGCCATTCAAGCCACAATGCGCGCACCGTCCCCGCCCATTTTCCCATCACCAGATGGCGCGTATCCAATCCGGTGAGGATGAGCAGTTCCCATGTGCCGTTCATCCGTTCGCGTGCGATTGCACTGCTGCCACCCGTGAAGGCGTGCGATAGCGCAAGAAAATACTGTGCGGGAATCAAGAATGTGATCACCAGTGTTGCCCCGCTGATAAACGCATCCCAAATGAGCAAAACATCGCTCATATTGAGATAAAACCACTCTGGATGATCAATAATCACCGGACGCAGCACCGCCAGCACCGCCGCTCCCAACACGATCCCCGGCACAATCGCTGTGCGCCAGCCTGTATGTTTTCGCGTCAGCGCCCGCCGCTGATGCCGCCGCTCCACCCGTCCGACCGGACTTTCCACCCATCGTTTGATTCCCGGCAACGTTGTTTAGAACCCCGCTGTCCGCAAATGTGCAAGACTGGCGGGTAATTCGGTTAGATACTGCGCGGCACGCGGTGCGTTGTTGCTCGGTTCGCCGCATTCAAGCGCCGCCCACCCGTCATAATTGATCGCCTTGAATGCCGCCGCGACTTTATCGAACGGCAAAAACCCTTGACCCGGCAAACGACGGTTGTGATCCGCCAGATGAACATGCCCGATCAAATCAGCATGATCTGTGATCGCTTTTGGTAGATCGGTTTCTTCAAGAGACATATGGAACACATCCGCGACGATCTTCACCTTCGGGTGATTGATGCGTTTCGCCGCCGTTCCTGCCTGCTCAAGCCGGTTGAATAGGTGTGTTTCGTAGCGGTTGATCGGCTCGATGAGGAGCATAACGCCCATCGCATCGGCATAATCCGAGAGGGTACGCAGATGCATATGCAGCATTTCGGCTTCGATTTCTGCCGCGGTCATCCACGGCGAAAGATCCGGCATGATCGGGCTGAAGAAATGCGGCACGAACACCACGCCCGCCGCGCCAATATCCGCCGCCGCCATGATCGATCCGCGCAGTTCTTCAAGCGCGGCTTCGCGGGTGAGATAATCGGGATCAAGGATGCGTCCCTGCCGCCCATGATTGATCATCGCGGGTTTTAGTCCGGTACGATCCGCCGCTTCGACGATCTGTTCGACGCGCATATCGATACCGCGCCCCCAGAATTCGATCCCCTGAACGCCGAGCGCTTTCGCCTGTTCAAACTTTTCGAGTATGCTCCGCCCCGGCAGCATGTCCTCTTGAATCGCAATACGCATGTGATCCTCTATGCCGTGCTGGTGATAATCATCTCTTGAGGATTATACAAGGTTGAACGATGCCAGCAGCGCACAATCAGTCCGCCTAATCAAAGTCGGTCGGCAGTTCTGCCGATCGCAGATGCACGAACCAGCGGTGAATCTGCGCCGCCGTCACCCGCCCCACCGATAAATCTAACCCGTCGATTTCGCTTTCGCTGAACCAGTGGGTTTCGCCGGATTCGGTGTTGTTCGGGTGGATTGTCTGCTCGTCGCTGATCAACGCACAGCGGAAAAATGCTTTGTAGGCGTGAAACACGAACGGTGGATGGGGGTGCTTATTCCGATCAAACAGCGCCAGCAGTTTGACGGCGCGCACGCGATACCCTGATTCTTCCCAGACTTCGCGCACAACCGATTCTGCCGCCGATTCGTTGACATCCGCCCACCCGCCCGGAAGCGTCCAGCGCAGTCCATCGAGTTTTTCTTGCACCAGCAGAATTTTATCGTCTTTAAAAACCACGCCGCGCACATCCGTTTTAGGCGTGGTATGTCCTGCTTGTGCGGCGTACAGCGCTTCGATCTGCTCAAACGCGGCGACCGAATCCGCTTGCGCGGCGGCGATGATTTCGGCGGCGATACGGCTCACCTGTTGGTAGCGTTCCAGATCGAACGGCTGATCAAAGTGTTCGGCGTAATACATGCCGGACTGCGCGATCGCCTGAAGGCGCTGCGCCCAATCCAACCAGTTTGGGATCGGCATCCCCTGACTCCTTCATGGGTTGCGGCTTAAAAAGCCTGCTTTACACCATTATAAGACACGCTCACGCGCAAGGAGATTCAGGAAAATGGGATAACGAAAAGGCGCAAAGATGATTTTGCGGTTCTCTGCGCCTTTGTGTTGATGATCTAAACGTTAACGCGGGAAGGTGTAACGCACCGTGTACGTGATCACGACTTCTTGATCCGGCGCAACACTGGCGCGGAACTCGATCGTGTTGCTGTCAAGCTGCGTGTACGGTATAGACGAGCTGATGATCTGCCATGTTGACCAGCGCGAAAGATGCTCTGGCACGCGGATTTCGACCGTTTCGTCGTCTTTGCGGCTGCGAAGCGTAATCTGGAATGTTTCTTCCAGTACATCCGAGCCAAAGTAGGTGTAATCCGTCTGGATACGTTCGCCCACCAGATCAAACGCGTTGCCAAGCAGCAGACTCACCATTTCGCCTTCTGGCGTGTGATCGATGGTGTTTTCGCCAATCAGCACGGGTGCGCCGTCCACATCTTCCTGAAATACGCGGATGCGTCCCGCCGGAAGGTCAGCACCTAAGCCGCCTTCATCATCTGTCGTGAATTCCAGCCACGATTGCACTGTCGTCACGCCGCTGAGTCCGTAATATTGATCGAAGATCGGAGAGCCGCCGTAATACGGGTAGCTCGACTCGTAGACAAAGTAGCCGGTCGCGGGGATTTCCGTACCGCTCACAAATTCGACCTGCTTGGTTTCGCGGTCGGCAACCGTGACCGGACGCCCGATCTCGTACAGCTTATATTCGCTGATGTCGCGCTGTTCGACTGCGGGCGCGGGCGCAAAGACTGCATCCGCCATATATGCAACCTCTTCTCCCCTTAGGACTCCTTGATCGTAAATCCGGTTGACATCCCCGGCGATCAATTTGACATTCGCATCGGTGAACGTCGCGCCGCTGGTATTCGTCAGCGTGATCCAGCCGTTCAGGTCAAGCAGATCGCTGTCCGGCGAAAGCAAAATATTGTAATCCGCTGTCCAGTTCAAGCCGCCCGTCAAGTACGTCAACTGAACCAATTGATCGCCTGCTATGGGACTGCTGATCAGCCAGCGCAGGGTTGGGCGCGTGATGAGTCCACCGGGGAGATCAGGAAAACGTAGATCGCGGACGGAATCGGGCGTGATGGTGATCACCTGCCCGTCATCCATCTGGAGGATGATGCCGCCGTATGCGGCAAGCAGAACACCGTCATACACGGTGCCGTCATTGAGCGTGACCGTGATCCGCTGATCGATATAACGTGCGACCAGTGCATCCGCGCTGACCAGATCAAACGCATAATTCTGTTCAATCACGCTGGTAAGCGGATCGGTCAGGCTGACAAACGTCACCGATGTGGGATCGATGCCCGACGCGACATCAGTAAAATCAATACGATTTTCGCCTTCGACAAATGAAAACATGCGCCGATCCTGCACAAGCGCGGTTCCCTGATTATAAATGGCGAGCGAAACACCGGGTTCAAACGTCACTTCCGGCGCGTCCTGCGCCGAAACAATGACCGCGCCAGTCAAGAACATCATGCACGCGATGAGTATCCAAAGTTTCTTCATTGAGGTGCCTCCTGTAATCCGTTACTCGCAAGACGTTTGCGCGTGAGGATTAGTTCCCGCTCACAATATCGGATCGGTATCGTGGGGAATCGGATGCAGCGGCAGATGCAGGGTGAATATGCTGCCCACCCCCGGCTGACTATCTACCTCAATACTGCCGCCGTGCATGGCGATCACGCGCCGCACAATCGACAAGCCCAGCCCAGCCCCCGTGCCTTCGACCCGGCTGGCATTTTCACCTTTGAAGAACGGGTCGAAGATATGTTCGCGTTCTTCCGGCGTGATGCCGATTCCGTTATCTTGAACCGAGATGTGGACTTGTTCGGCGGCGTACCATGTGCGGATCGTCACCTGACCGTGCATAGGCGTATATAGAAACGCATTTTCGACCAGCGCAAACAGGGACGAACTGAGATAGTACATATCGCTTTCAAATTCGGGCATATTCGGCGCGAGAATGCAGTCAATCTGAATTTTCCGCGATGCGCGCATCCGCTCAAGCTGTTCGACGGTGTGCGTAATCAGGTTGTTTGCGCTAATCGACTCCCAATGGGGGGTCATGCCCGCTTCCAACCGCGAGATCAACTGCAAATCGTCGATCATGCTGTTGAGTTTTTGCACCTGTTCTTCGATTTTGCTCGCTCGGTCGCGCACAAATTCGGCGTCGCCGCTGCGTAAAATCAAGTGAAGGTTGATATTGATCACCGAAAGCGGCGTGCGGAGATCGTGCGCGGTGATACGCCCCAACTGCGTGAGGATGCTCACTTTTTCGCGCTGGGCGTGCAGTTCCAATTCCTGCTTTTCGATCCGCTTACGCTCGGTGATGTCGCGGAGCATGCTCAAAATGTGGAGCGGGTGTCCTTCAGAGTCGCGAATCAGTGCGACGTTCACCTCTGCCGGAAACGTCGTTTTGTCCTTACGACGAAACATGCGGACATAGATCGGCATCGCTTCGCCGTTCAACATCCGTTCGAGTGTGTGCCGCGTGCTGGGCTGCTCATCAGGCACAACCAGATCGCGCATTTCCAGCTTGAGCAGTTCATCCCGCGTATAACCAAACATACGGGATGCACTCTCATTTACGGCGAGATGATGCAGATCCAGCCCGATAAAAAAGACGGCATCGCTGCTCTGTTCGAATAGGGCAGAATAACCGATCCACTCCCCATCGACCGTTTCTTGAACGTCACGCAGTTTCGCGCGCTGGTCTTTCTTTTTGTTATCAACAAGACTCATTCGCAATTTCCGCGTTACACGCTAGATCTGTCATGAAGCAGCGGCGTTATGATCATTATGGTAGGGTGATTGAATTTCGGCGGCTGTGTTGACAAAAACCCCTAGGTATCGTACATGATTCCCAACACTATCATAATCAAAATGGAAGTAAACAGCGTGTAGATTTCACTTAATGTTATTGTGACTAGGGTGGCAGTGAGAATTTCATAATATTTTCACAACTTTCGCGAGCGACAATTGTTACAATCTTTGTGTAGCTCTTGCTGACTATTATGAAGGAACTCTCATGAAAGCTCTCATTGTCGAGGATGACCAACAATCGCAGCAGATTTATGTGCGCACCTTGGTAAAGCTTGGATTTGATACGTTTACAGCCAGTTCAATTGATGAAGCCCGTCGCCTGCTTGAGTCGCACACGTTTGAGTTGATGTTATGTGATATGCGGGTTCAAAACGAACGCGGGATTGACCTGCTCCGCGATACGCACACGACGCTTGAAGAACATCACACCCGTGTGATTGTGCTTTCGGCGGAACAGCGTTTTGAACCGGAAGTCACAGCAATGAAATATGGCACATTTGTGACAAAACCGATTCCGCCGTCAACGCTGTCCCGCATCGTCACTCGCCTAATTACTGCTCATTAAACAGCGTTAATCGACCGTTTCCTCTTCCTCACCCACCCCCGCGCCTTGCAAGCGTCGATAGCTTGCTTGCAAAGTCAGCGCATCCGCGACATGGAAGGGTTCTGGCGCTTCAACCGCGATCGTTCCTTCGCAGCCAAAATCAAGCAGCGCCGACAATAGATCACGATAACGGAAGTCTGCTTCATTCAGCGGAAGGTGCTGCTTTTCGCCCTTTTTCGTGTATTCGATGCCGCTCATGTGACAGTGCATTTGTTTGAGTCCATGATCGCCCAGTTCACGCTTAATCAGGTCGAGCGCGGCACTGAACTCCTCATAACTGTTGAATGATCCATCCCCGCGCCGAGCGTGCAAATGCGCCCAATCAATCGCGGGGAGCACGCCGGGGACATCCACCGACAGCCGGACACATTCTTCCAGATTGCCGAACATGGCAGACTTTCCCATCGTTTCCGGGCGCAAAAACACATCGACGCCTTCTGCGCGCAAAATTCCCGTCAGTTCGATCATCTTTGTTTTTGCGCGCTCATAGACGATCTGCGGGTCTTGCGAATGATAGCTGCCGGGGTGGAACACAATATCGCGCGCGCCTGCCAAATAGCCTTTGCGCGCCGCGGCGAGCAGACGCTCATCACTTTTACGCATCAAGTCTTCGGTTTGGCTGTTCAGGTTGATGAAGTACGGCGCATGAATGCTCAAGCTGATGCCGCGCTGCGCCGCCACCGCTTTGATCTCCGCGCATGTCTCGTCGGATACACGCACGCTTTGCACCCATGCAATTTCAAGATGCCCGAAGCCGAGTTCTTTCATATGGCGGATCGCGTTGGGTGTGCCGCCGGGAGCGGGCGTTGTAGGCGGAGCGCCTACCGTGCCAAAGCGGATCAAGTCTTTGTATGCAGGTGCAGCCATTGTCAGGTCACATTCTCTCTGCTTTGCGGAAAGTAATCAGCATAGCAGGAGTGCGGGCGAAATAAAAAGGGCGCGGCAGTTTCTGCCACGCCCTTCCAGAGGTTATTTTAAGGCATGCTGCCCGATACGGTTTAGTAGCGCCCCGTATGGAACTGAGTCGCGACGCCGTTTTCGACGGTATACGCCTCAAACGCGCCATGCGAGCATCCATCGAAGACATACAGATAGCTCTTGCCATCTGTCATCGGTGCCAGCACTTCCATGCGACCATCTTCACGCGCCGTCACCAGCACGCCGCTGAACGCGCCGCCCGCACCATCTTCGACCGACCCCAGAAGCGCGCCGCCGGTCGAATACAGGTCGAGGCGTGTGCCTACGCAGTACAGCACAACCGGAGCCGATGCCTGCGGGTTTTCGCGTCCATCACGCGCCAGCGGGTTGAGCGTGATGCCCGTAATTTCGATATTGCCTGCCGTGCCAAAGAAGTCGAAGTAGTAATCGCCAACATCGCCTGTACTGAAGCTGGTCACGATCAACGTGTAGACGCCGGTCGTCAAGCCGTGTACTTGAAGCGGCATATCATACGCAACCATGCAGCCAGCGGTTGGATCTGCCGAGTTGAACTCACCAATGCGATACAACGCGACAACAACGTCAATCGTGGTCGGATCGCCATCGATTTCGCCATAATCGAAAATATCGAAGTCGCCCGTACCGGTCACACTCAATTGGTACTCCTCATAGTAGCGTGTGCCGGGCTGGAATGCAGGGCAGCCAGATAAACCGCTCGGGCGTCCTGCGATCGTGGGATCGCTGCTGTCGAGCGTACCTACCATGAGTTGTGAAAGACCTGCTGAAGTTGGAACAACGGAGGCAAAAACAAACAGTGCCACGACGAGAAGGAGAAGAACGCGAACCTTTGCCATGAAGACCCCCAAGTGCAAGGCTATCTCGGCTGCGCAGAGTTTCGGGTGAGATAGCCCAAAAGTCCTACCTCCATTTTAACGTGCTTTAGAAGGAAGTAAAGCAGTCCGTGCAACCAGTTTTGTTAAGCATAAAACATCATAAAGTGTATTGATCCGCGTCAAGGTTGCTATTGGACGTTCATCACCACCCGACCCACCAACTTTTTAAGCATATTCACCTTTGCCGATCAAACCTTACGTAAGGTAAAATTGTGCATAATGTCGTAACTTTCCGCCAAATCTTGCTACACAATTGAGGAAGAAGCCGGGGCGCTTTAGCTACCCCGGAAGTCATGAGGAGTCCCAATGGCTGTGGAACAATCCACAACGTTGAGCCGGGAAACCCTGCTCGACTGGTACTATCAGATCGTCCTTATCCGGCAGTTTGAAGAACGCTGCGACGCACTCTATAAAGACCACAAGATCACCGGTGTGTACCTGCATCTCTACAGCGGTCACGAGGCGGTCGGCGTGGGGGCACTCGCCGCGCTCGGTGAAGGCGATCATGTGATCACCGCCTACCGCGATCATGGGATCGCGCTGGCACGCGGAGTCGATGCGAAACCGCTCATGGCAGAAATGATGGGCAAACGGACGGGCGTGAGCGGTGGCAAAGGCGGATCGATGCATCTGGCGAGCCGCGCACACAATTTCTGGGGCGGATATGCCATTGTCGGCGGACATTTCCCGCTGGCAACCGGAATCGCGCTCAAGGTCAGGTACATGAAAGAGCCGAATGTCGTTCTGTGCTTTATGGGCGATGGTGCGACCAACAACGGCTACTTCCATGAAGCGGTCAACATGGCGGCGGTCTGGGATTTGCCCGTCATCTGGTTGATCGAAAACAACCTCGTCGGCATGGGGACGCGCATCGAAGATTCGAGCGGTCAGCCGCAGCTACACAAACGCGCCGCCGCTTACGGTATCAAGGACGGCGGACGGGTGGACGGTCAAAACGTCGTCGAAATGTACGAAGCGATCTCGCAAGCCGCCGCCTATGCAAAGAAAAAAGGTCCTGTGCTGCTGGAAGCGCTCACGTACCGCTATGCAGGTCATGGCGTCAGTGATAAGCAGTACAACGTTCGTGAAGACCTCGCCAGCGAGCTTAAACAGTGGCAGGACGCGCGCG
>CALBRY010000677.1 GCA_937927665.1 uncultured Chloroflexota bacterium | reverse complement strand
CGGTGGGCGTCCGAACAGCCGCTCATGGGTTTTGAGTCCCTGTTGAATCTGCGCGTAAATGCTGCTGTCGCGGCTGAGAAGCGGCAAATAAGGGTGAGCCGCCGCGCTGGTGGTGATTTCGATCATGCCCGCGTCTTGCAGGCGGCGGAAAGCGCCAATCACATCGCGTTCAAAGCGGACTTGAAATGCGGAGCGCACCTTCAGGTATATATTGCGCGTCCATTCCGCAAGGTAGCGCAGATGCGCGTGAGCGGTATCGGGCGCTTCGTAATACGCCATATCCGCTTCAGTGGCAGCGATGCGTCCGTCGATATATTGATCAAAGTGTTCCAGCACCAGCGGATCAGCGAGTTGTTCCGCAAGCACGGGCGTAAACCCGATCGTCAACCGAACCGGTACGCCTTCATCCCGCAGTGTGTACAGTGTGTCCAGCAGCGGGATATAGGTTTCCATCAGTGCCTCATGCAGCCATTCCTCACCGTGGGGCCAACGTCCCGCTAGGCGAGCATAAGGTAAATGACTGTGAAGCATGAACGTAAAAGCGCCAGAAAAAGACACGGATATACTCCAGAAAATCTCATGCGATCGCTTGTTTTAGGCGGCGCGCGCATTTCCGGATAGTGTACCCGTCTTTGCGAAGGACTCGCAACGAATGTCAGGCGGTTTCTTGTGCGCGCGGCAAATAGGCGCTGAAAATGCTCCCCTGTCCGGTTTGACTGCGCGCACCAAGATAGCCTCCGTGCGCCTCGGCGACCCGGCGGGCGATAAATAACCCCTGACCTAATCCACGCGGATCGATCAGCTTACCCGCTTGCGTGCGCGCTTCGCCGCGATAAAAGCGGTCGAAAATGTGCGGCAGGTCTTTATCAGCAATTCCAACTCCGGTATCGACAACCTGCACCGCGATCTGCTGCTGGTCATGCAGTCGCGCCGTCACAATGATGTGACCGCCGCGTTCGGTATAGCGCACCGCATTTTGGAGCAGGTGCCCGAACGCCCAACGTAAACGCGGCTCGTCCCCCAACAGGGTGAGATACTCCGAGTCGCACACCATGAACGAAACATCGAGGCTCGCCCGCCGGATTTCCGGTTGCTGACCTTTGATTACGTTCCACAGTAGTTCTTCAACCTGTACCGGATCGCGCCGGACGGCAAAACTCCCCGTTGCCAATTCTGAAATATCGAGCAGTTCGACGATCATCCGATCAAGAACATCGACATTCCGGCTGAGGGTTTCGAGCAGGCGCGTATTCAACTGTCCCATCTCCGTTTGCGCGGTGATGACCTCGCTCACACCCTTGATCACTGCCATCGGCGTCCGCAGTTCATGGCTGATCGCTGTAATAAACTGATCTTTCAAGCGTTCCGACAGCACATCGCTGGTCACATCGCGCAGCAGGATCACAGTTCCAATCCGGCGACCGTGTTCATCTGCCAGCACTGCCACCTGAGCACCAACAATCCGGTTATTGACGCTGATCCGGCTCGGCTCGCCCATCGGCACAAGCTCGCTGCCGATTGTCGTCGGCTGCCCGCTGCGATATTGGTTGTACAGCGCGCCGAGTTCGCTTTCCCAGAAATTCTTGATCGTTCCAAGCAGCTCGCGTGCTGCCGTGTTGACCATGATCACGCGACCTTCGGTATCCTGCACGATCACCCCTTCGCTGATCGTCGCCAGAATCGCGCTGAGTTTTTCGATATCTTCATCACGCTGCGCGATTTTTTCGTGCTGGCGGCGGATGAAGTCATCGCGTCTGCGCAGTTCCGATTCAAATTGGCGGCGGAGTCCCAACGTCCGGTACACGCGGCTGAACAACCGCTCGGACGCTGAACCCAGTGCATCGACGCGCTCGATTGCGCCGGAAACATCTCGTGGATCGCGTGCGCTCATGCTGGTTCGCTTCCGTTCGTTTCTGGCGTGATGGTCGGTGGTGGTGCTGCTGCGGTCGCTTCCGATTTGCCATTAGATACTTCCGAAGCGCCGTTCGTCTTCTTTTCAAGATGCACACGGTTCAAAAGATCGCGCAGTTGATCGAAATCGGGCAGCGGTTTACTAATGATGCGGTCAACGCCATCTTCGCGCATCATCTGGGTGCGTTCGCCTTCGCTGAGGGTGTACGCGGTCATTAACACGATCGGCGTTTCCTTGAACGCGGCGATCGTCCGCATCCGGTTTGCGAGTTCATTACCACGCTTCCCCGGCATGCGAATATCCATCAATACCAGATCCGGAATTGAATCGCCTGCTCCGCCTTCGATCTGATCCAACCAGTCCCATACTTTCTGCCCGTTTTCATAGGCTATGGGCTGGTATCCCCAAACTTGAAACATCATTGAAAGCAGATTACGAATATCTGCTTCGTCTTCGGCAAGCAGCCATTTCAAAGTATCACCCCCACTTACATGGCGTAACGGTACAAACGCCGTATATCGCAGATTGCCAACAATCCATTATCCTAAGTATATCCAACACTGCGAACTCTACTCCCAAATGTTTGCTTAAACCGCGTATGAAATCTACTATAATACCGTGAGGGAATCGTTCAGGCGGCAGAGCCTGAAGCCTCGCAAACCCACATTGAGGAAGGGAACAGCGGCAATGTCGACGTGGATGGTGGTTGAAGACGAGCCCGGGATTTACGAAGTCCTATTGGCGATGTTTGAAATGTGGGGGATCGAAGGCGCGGCGTTTGTCGATGGCGAAGAAGCAGTCGCGTGGATTGAGGAAGCTGATCGTGGAGAACCTCCCGCCGAACTGCCGGAACTCGCGCTGCTCGATATTCGCCTGCCCGGAAATATCAGCGGACCTGCCGTTGGCGATCGTCTGCGTAAAAGCCCGCTGCTGCATAATATTGGTATCGTGTTGATCACGGCGTATCATCTTTCGCCGGAAGAAGAGAAACTGGTTATTCATCAAGCGAATGCGGACAAGCTGTTATATAAGCCGCTTCCCGGTTTTCATGAATTGAAGAAAATCCTTGAAGAAGTCATCGCGGCTCGGCGGACGCGCGCCGGATCGCCGCCGCCTGTTACCCGTATCGCGCCAACCCAACAGGATAAATAGCTATGCAGAGCATCGCGCCGTCGCGGGTACTTACCCGCCGCAGTCAACAATTGATGACGCTCGCGCTGGTCGTTTTTGCGGCTGGCGTATTTGTAACCGCACTGGGCACGCTGATCCGCCTTATTCCGCTCGTTCCGATGGGATCACAGCTTGATTTGCAGCACGCAGTCGGCATCATCATTCTGCTGATCGGGATCGCCTTGCTGATCGGTTCAATGGTGATGTTCGTCCGCGCCCGCACATGGAAAGTCGATAACGATCTCGCGATGATGACGGGGGAGGCGCTTGCGCGTTCGCTCGATGACAGTTACACGCTCATCCGCAACATCAGCAAGCGGGAAATTGGCTATGTTGATGCGGTGCTGGTGGGTGTGCCGGGGGTGCTGGTTTTTCGCATTCTCGATAGTCAGGGCGAATTCGCGAATGAGGGTCCGAACTGGTTGGTGAAAGACCCGCGCACGAACGAATGGAAACCGGCGGGTATTGAACCGACCCGCGAATGTGTGGCGGATATTCAGAAAATCCGCGAATTTTTGGCGAAGCGCGGTTTCACCGATGTGCCGATGTTCGGGATCGTTGTTTTCACGAAGGAACAGCCTTTCACAATGTTGAAAGCGCGTGAACCTGTCGTGCCGATCACGCCGTTGAGTACGCTGTTCGAAAATCTGCGACCCAACTACCTTGCGACCGCACGCATGAATCCGGCGCAAATCCAACCTATTGTCGAAGCGCTCTTCCGCTAGGGGAGGCGCAGCGATGGAGTTTTATCTCGCGCCCGTTGGTCGAGGAAAAACCGACGCGGTACTTGCGCGCATCCTTGAGGCGAAAGCACGGTCGCCGTTTGGGAGTGTGTGGGTCCTGCTGGCGACCAACCGCCAAACCCTTGATTTTCGTAGACGCCTGCTCACGGTCACGCCCGATGAGCGGGTGTTTTTCAATATTGAGACGTTCACGTTTTACGGCTTATACGAACGTCTGCTCATGATGGCAGGCAAACCTCAGCGCCGTTTGAGCGACTCGGCGCGCATGACCTTAATCGGTGAAATCCTCCGCGATCTTGCCGAACACGGCGAACTACCGATCTTCGCACCAATCGCACACACGCCGGGGCTAGCGCGTATCCTCCTTAATTTCATCTACGAACTCAAACAGTCGTTGATCGATGTAGATGTGTTCAGCGATGCCGCCCGCCGCCTGAACTTGCCCAAAGCGGTTGAATTGGCGCGCATTTATGAGGCGTATCAACAGATTTTGATCCAGCATGATCTGGTTGACCGCGAGGGCGAAGGCTGGTTAGCGCTGAGTGCGCTCGCTGAAGACCCATCGCTCGGCACATCGATCGAATTGATGGTGTGCGACGGCTACGATCAATTCAATTTGCTTCAGGCGCGGCTGCTTGTACAACTTTCTACCCGCGCCCGCGAAAACTTGACCACGCTGACCACCGTACCGGATCGTGAAGATACCGTTGGA
>CALBRY010000676.1 GCA_937927665.1 uncultured Chloroflexota bacterium | reverse complement strand
CTTGCGTCTCTGCGCCTTCGCGCCTTTGCGTTAATGTCCTTCCCTTCCTTCTTTCTCTTTTTGACGTCCTTCCCGGGATTGTTGCATCTCGCCCACCACGCAATATACTTTCACTGCTGATCTGCAATTTGTGCCGCCTTTCCCCAACGACGATAGAAAATATAGCAGGAGTGTCGCGCCATGAGTTCTTCCTCCTTCTCCAGACTATTTCTCTTGCTCATCGGGCTTTTCACGCTGACTTTGTCGGGCGGCGCTGCCGCGCAAACTATCGAATTCCCGGAAACACCGAATCTCACCATCACCGATGGACTGCTCGCTTACGAAGCGGAAGACTGCGATTACGGCGGCACTATCCGCTCGATCCGGGCAACCGCCCCCGACCGCGTTGAATTTGTGCTGTGCGAACCGGATGGCGCATTTCCGCAAAAGATCGCCTTCGTGTCGTTAGGCATTCAACCGCTTGAGCATCTGGTCGCAACCGGCGGCGGCGGTGAAGCGCTCAGCCGTGCGCCTATTGGCACAGGTTCCTACATGCTGGACTCATGGGAAGCGGGCAGCGAAATCGTACTCACCCGTTTTGAGGACTATTGGGGTGATCCTGCTGTCGAAGAAACCGCGATCTTCCGTTGGGCAAGCGACTCCGCTACACGCTTAGAAGAACTGCAAGCGGGCAGCGTTGACGGGATCGATAACGTCGGCGCGGACGACTTCGAATTGATTGAAGATGATCGCCGCCTGCGCCTATACGAGCGCGAAGGCTTGAACGTGTTGTATATCGGCATGAACAACACAATTCCCCCGTTCGATAATCTATACGTGCGTCAAGCGATCGCCTACGCCATCAATAAACAGCGCATTGTTGACAGCTACTTTCCTCCCGGCTCGACTGTCGCCAATCAATTCACCCCGGCGGCGATTTTCGGCTACACCTCCGCGACCGAATCATTCGCCTACAGCCCGGAAGAAGCACAGCTTTTGCTTGAACAGGCAGATATTCCACTCCCACTCGAAATTACCTTGAGCATCCGCGATGTGGCACGCAGCTATCTACCACAGCCGATCGCCGTCGCAGAAGATATTCAAGAACAGCTTGCCGAAATCGGCATCAACGTCACGATCGATGTGATGGAATCCGGCACATTCATTGATGCCAGCGAACGCGGCGAATTAGCGATGTTCCTGCTCGGTTGGAGCGCCGATTATCCCGATGCGACCAACTTCTTGGATGTGCATTTCGGGCGCGGTGCGTCGCTTGCGCTTGGCGATCCCAATGCTGACATTATCGCGCTCCTTGACGAAGCAGGGCGTTCGGTAGACAGTGAAGAACGTCTCGCACTCTACGGTCAGGTAAACGAACTGCTCCGCGATTCTGCGCCGATGCTCCCGATTGCCAACGGCGGCAGCGCGGTCGCCTTCACGAGCCGGATACGCGGCGCACATGCCAGCCCGCTCAGTATTGAGCGCTTAAGCGCCATGTCTGACCGCACCGACGACGACATCGTCTTTATGCAAAATGGCGAACCATCCGGGTTGTACTGCGCCGATGAAAGCGACGGCGAAGCGCTCCGCGTTTGCGGACAAATCCTCGAACCGCTGCTCAATTACGACATCGGATCCGCCTATGTCGTGCCGGGGTTGGCGATGGATTACCGCGTGACCGAAGATGCGATGACGTGGGAATTCATGCTGCGCGAGGCGGTTTTCCACGACGGCTCAACACTTGACGCGAATGATGTTGTCGCTACGTTTGTCGTTCAATGGGATGCCGCGCACCCGCTCCATGTCGGGCGTGATGGCAGTTTCTCGTATTGGGGCTACTTGTTCAAAGCATTCCTGAACGCGGAGTAGCGCGTATTCCGGTTAAGCCCACCGTCGAATTGTTGCGGTTCGACGGTGGCATGTTTATACTTCATCCTCGACAGCCATAACAACGGCTTAGCAAGATATGACTACGTGACTTAAGGAGCGTTCTTCAATGAAATCTTCGCTTCGCGTTTTACCGATTCTGGTGGTCGTGGTGCTGCTCCTCGGCGCAGCGCTTCCGATCAGCTACGCGCAGGATTCAGCATTCCCGGAAACCCCCAATCTTACGGTGACCGACGGTATGCTTGCCTACGCGGCGGAAAGCTGCGATTATGGTGGGTCGATCCAGTCGATCACTGCGGTGGATGCGCGTACCGTTCAGTTCATTCTCTGTGAACCCGACGGCGCATTCCCTCAGAAGGTCGCCTTCTCGTCGGTGGGCATCCAGCCACTTGAACACCTCGTTGCCACCGGCGGCGGCGGTGAAGCACTGTTCCGCAACCCCGTAGGCACGGGTCCGTACAGCTTGGAATCGTGGAATCTGGGCAGTGAAATTGTCCTTGCGCGCTTCGAAGAATATTGGGGTGATGCAGCGTTCGAACCGACGGCGATTTTCCGTTGGACGAGCGAAGCCGCCGCGCGTCTGGTTGAACTCCAAGCAGGCGCAGTTGATGGTATCGATAACCCCGGTGCTGGCGATTTTGAAGTCATCGCCGCCGATCCGAACCTCCAGCTCTTTGAGCGCGAAGGTCTGAATATTTTCTATCTGGGCATGAACAATCTGTTCGCGCCGTTTGATAACCAACTGGTACGTCAGGCAGTCGCCTACGCGATTGACAAGCAGCGTATTGTCGATAACTACTACCCGCCCGGCTCGACGGTGGCAACCCAGTTTATGCCCCCGGCGATCTTCGGCTTCACCTCATCCACCGAGCCGTTCCCGTATGATCCTGAACAGGCGCGCGCGCTGTTGGCAGAAGCTGGCGTAACGCTCCCGCTCGAAGTGACGCTCAACTATCGCGACGTCGTGCGCGGCTACCTGCCGCAGCCCGGTATCGTGGCGCAGGATATTCAGGC
>CALBRY010000675.1 GCA_937927665.1 uncultured Chloroflexota bacterium | reverse complement strand
CGGGTAGAGAAAAGCTCTCTACCCGCTGTGACATGAACGAGCCGCCGAGCGGATCAGCCGCCGAACACGTCTTCTTCCGTCAGACCGAGGATTTCGAACTGGAGGCGAACCGGGTCATAGCCGCTGTCTTCGATAGGCGCAAGACCGCTCCAACCGTAGAAATCTTCGCTGCCGATTGAGGTTCCCCATGCTTCGGTTTGCGCGAAGGCATAGAGGGCATCCATGATCTGTGCCTTGAGTTCGGCGGGGAATTCCGGTCCGAAGCTCAGGGTATCATTCGGGATCGGGGCGCTCAGGCGCAGGATACGCACCTGATCGACCACATCCGGCGCGGTTTCACGGATATTGGCGCGTGCATCGAGGATGCGGATATCGCCAACATACAGGTTGCCATCTTCGCCAATGCGGGATTCATCAACCGTCAGGTCGTACGGTTCAGACAGGTCGCCAACGCGCCACGGCGCGCCGGGGACAGTGGGCGGGCTGAAGAAGGTCGTTCCGAATTCTGCTTCACCGCTGTAGACTGCCTGCACAACCTGATTGTGACCGCCTGCTTCAACGCGTTCACCGGGTTCAATGCCAGCCGCTGCAAGTTCGACCGACGGGACAATGAAGCCCGAGGTTGAACCCGCATCCGGGTATGCCCACGTGCGTCCGGCAAGGTCGCCGAAGGTGTAAATGTCGCTGTCACGACGGACGATATAAGCTGCCCAATAGACGTTCCAGCCGCGACGAACTGCCGCCGCTTCAACCTGCACGCCGCAGCGGTTGCTGGCAATCACGTAACCAGCCGCGGGAATAAAGCCCATGGAACCAGCGGGCGCTGCACACATCGCTTCTACGGTCGCTGCGTACGAAGTCGGCACGAACACTTCAAAATTCAAGCCGGTTGCTTCTTCCAGCGCTGCCGCCATCACTTCGCCACCGGTGGTGATGGTTTGGGCTTCTACGGACGGGACGAAATAGACCTGAATAGGATTGGATTCACTGCCAAGATCGCCGTCCTGAGCAGCCACGAACGTGACCGCCATCAGACCCGTAATTACAGTGATCAGTAGTGCGAGAACAAATCGATTGCGCATGTTATTCCTTTTTGATGTGCACGTCTTGGAACGAGCGAGTCACTGAAGTGAGGCACCTGAACATAACATTCAAAGTTTAAGAGAATGTTAAGGAATGGGGCACACGCAAAAGCAAATATTCCTCAAAACTCTCTCAAAGCAGGGGCGCGACACCTCCGAAACTTTTACCGCATTCAATTAAAAAACGCGGAGGCGATTCAGGTTAATGCAATGCGTTTTTAGCCGAACGCCTTGACTCTCCAAACGTTTCGGATTATGGTTTAGACAATTCCGAAACGTTTCGGATACTGTGAATAGATTTTTTACCAATAGTGATGATGATGCGTACCGCTACTTTGAAATCCATTTCTAAAGCGACTGGTTTTTCGGTTACGACGGTTTCGCGCGCGTTGGGTGGTTTTGACGACGTGAACGACGATACCCGCCGCATCATCCTCGAAGAAGCACAACGACAAAGCTACGAACCCAATTTACAGGCGCGTCTGCTGCAAGGGATGCGTTCTCAGACGATCGGGCTGATCATTCCGGCATATGGTCCGCGATTTTCCGATCCGTTTTTCAGCCAATTTGTCGCCGGGGTAGGCAATCAAGCGGCGATAGCAGGCTTTGATCTGCTGCTGAGTACGCACGCGCCGACGCCGGATGAACTCGACACGTACCGCCGCATGGTTGCGGGGCGACGGGTAGACGGCTTGATCTTGTCGCGGACACGTTTACACGATGCGCGCATCGAATATCTGGCGCAGACAACCATGCCGTTTGTGGTATTCGGTCGGACGCAAACACCCGCCGATTACGTGTATATCGACGTGGACGGTTATCAGGGTCAAGCGGAACTGACCGAACACTTTATCTCGTTGGGTCATCAACGCATCGCTTACATCACGCCGCCGCAGTATCTCACCTTCTCTTATTTCCGTATGCAAGGCTTCCAAGACGCGATGGCGCGTCATGGGTTGAGCATCCCCACCGATTATGTAGTCGAAGGGGATTTGACGGAAAGCAGCGGATACGCCGCCGCATCAACGCTCTTGCAGCTCGAAAACCCGCCTACGGTCATCATGACAGGTAATGATCTCATGGCGTTGGGCGTGATCAGTTATGCGCTTAACCGGGGACTGCGCGTCGGTGATGAGCTTGCCGTCGGCGGGTTCGATGATATTCCCCCGGCGGAGCATGTGCATCCCGGCTTGACGACGATGCACCAGCCGATTTACCAGATCGGGCAGCATCTCACACAAGCATTACTCGACTTGATCGAAAAGAAACCTTCCGACCAGCGCGGTATTTTGATGCCACCCAAGCTGATCGTTCGCGGCTCCAGTGGGGAGGTAAGACCGAATAAACGTGGATGACCTGCAAAATCCACAGAAAGGAGCGGACATCCCTCAAGCAGAGGCTCGCGCGGGGTGAAAAATTCCTCCGGCGACGAGTTTGCATGTGCGTTACGGCGCGCCAATTTCCCTTACTGTGCTCTTTTTCGTAAAAGTTCACAAAGGACAAATAATGAACCGCAAACTCCTTCTCGTCCTGCTCGCTGTGCTGCTCACACTGACCAGCGTGGTCAATGCTCAAGGCAGCACCACCCTTATTTTCTGGAGTACCGAAGAACAACCGGAACGTGCACGGGCAACACAGGCGATCATCGATCGCTTCACTGCCGAAACCGGAATCAATGTCTCGCTGGTGCTGACCAACGAGGATATTCTTGACAGTTTGATGGCGGCAAATCTCGCTGCCGGAACGCTGCCCGATGTGATGTTCCACCCGATGGATTATGCTGCGGCATGGTACTCCGATGGGATTTTGAGCAGTGAAGCGGCGACACAGGTGATCCGTGACTTGGGCGAAGAACAATTCAGCGCCCTAAATCTGGTTGGCGATGGTGCGGGCGGTTATATCTCCGTCCCGACCGATGGCTGGGGACAGCTTTTGATTTATCGTCAGGATTTGTTTGATGCGGCAGGATTGGCAGCACCGACTACGTTTGACGCGATGCGCGCCGCTGCCGAAGCCCTGAACGATCCCGATAACAACTTCTACGGAATTGTCATGGCGACGGATCCGTCCGCCGTGTTCACCCAGCAAACGTTTGAGCATTTCGCGCTGGCAAACGGCGTACAGCTCACCGACGCTGAAGGCAATGTCACACTTGATACCCCTCAAATGGTCGAAGCGCTGGCGTTCTATACGGATATGGTCACGAACTTCGGTCCTCCCGGCGTCATCGATGTAGCGGGCGCGCGTGCGACCTATTTTGCGGGACAGGCGGCAATGGTGGTGTGGTCGCCGTTCATCCTCGACGAGATGGCGGGCTTGCGTGATAACGCGCTGCCGACCTGCCCCGAATGCACGGATGATACGGCATTCCTGGCGCGTAACAGCGGCTTTGTTCCGGCATTTACCGGACCGAGCGGCGGTGAACCCGTCCAGTATGGTCAGGTCAGCTTGATGGGCATCAGCACCAGCGCGCCGCCGGAAGCACAGCAGTTTGTTCAATTCTGGCTGTCGGAAGGCTATCTCGATTGGCTGGCGGTCGCGCCAGAAGGCAAATTCCCGATGCGGCGCGGTACGCCTGATAACCCAACCCTGTATATCGAAGGCTGGAGCACCCTTCCCACAGGCGTCGATCGCCGAGCGCCGATGGGTGACTTCTACAGCCAAGATGTGATCAACCTGATCGCGGAAGGCGCGACGGGCTTTGCACGTTGGGGTCTGGCACAAGGGCAAGGGCAGCTTGTCGGCGGTGTGTATCAGGAACTCGTCGTTCCGGTCGCCATTGCGGATATTTTGAACGGTGGACTCACTCCAGAAGAAGCCGCCGCCGAAATTCAGCAGCAGGTTGTCGAAATTCAAGCCTCTCAAGCCGAATAACATCTGAAGTTTTCTCCTTCAATCCATACGCGGGGCATTGGGATTTTCTCAGTGCCCCCGCATTCCCGTCTTACTGCTGCACCTTAAAAGAGGCAAACCATGCTTGAGAACTTTTCATGGTTCGAATTAGGGTTGTATTTG
>CALBRY010000674.1 GCA_937927665.1 uncultured Chloroflexota bacterium | reverse complement strand
TGCCCCGCCGCCAACTGCGACGGAGTTCCCATCCGTTACGCCTTCGGTGACGGCAAGCGCCACCGCCAATCCGACGTTTGCGGCGACCTATGCGCGTGGGTTATCCGTTGCCGCCCCGCCCATCATCAGAGCCGAAGCGCTGGCGACATGGGGATACCCGATCGAGATCGCGTCCCTGCCGCTGCCAACACAAACACCCGTTCCCACTTCAGCACCACTTACAATGCTCGGTGATATTCCCGCGATGGCGCGCCGCCTTATGGATACACCGCTTCTCTTTCAAATGGACACGCCAAATGTGCGGGCAATCTTCGCGCGCGGTCAAGAAATGGGTAGGCGCTCGGATGTGTTCGCCATCGTAGGCGATAGCAACAGCACCAACGGCGATTTTCTTTTCCCGTTTGGCGTATCGTCAGCGGCGGAAGTCTGCAATTTTGGCGAGTTCGATTACTTGCAGGATACCGTGAGTTTCTTTCGCGCCCCCATCGATGACGGAGCGCCGCAGAACTCATTCACGGTTGATAGCGCCGCCGCCGAAGAAGGATTTAGCAGCGCATCAGTTTTTGATCCGCTCTGGGCATCACCTCAGATGTGCGCGGCGGGCGAATCGCCGCTCCTGTGCGAATTCCGCCGCATCCGCCCCGCTGTCGCCGTGATTATGTTGGGTGGGCGCGATGTTCAAGAGATGAGCACCGCCGCTTATGCCAGCAACATCACGCGCCTTGTTGAGCAGTCCGCCGTCAACGGGGTCATCCCGATCCTGACCACCTTCGTTGTCCTGCCGGAGCGTGATATTTACCCGCGTTCGCTTGAGTTCAACATGATGCTGCTTGATATTGCCGGGTTATACGAAACCCCCGTCATCAATTTATGGGCGGCGGCGCAAGCCCTCCCCGATGTCGGCATCGGTCCTGATCGGTCACATTTGCGCGCCAATGTGGGGAGCTTCTGCGATTTTACCGGCGCGCAGCGTCAATACGGCGGCACACTGCGAAATCTGCTCACACTGCAAGCATTGGATGCGATCCGCCGCGCCGTTATTTTCTCGTGAATACTATCGAATCGATCATGATCGCCAGTTGGCGCGTATCCTCACCGCGTCCGGCATCGGCGGGCGACCGTGTGCCATCGCTGATCAGATCAAGCATCACCGTCTCAGCATCAAAATCGATCGAATAATCCATCAGCGCCCCCGCCGCGATCTCGACGGTTCCGAGCGTAGAGTCCGCATCGCGGATCGTAAGCAGTCTCGCCGCATCAAACGCTTGCGCGCGGATCGTCATCGTGTAAGCGCCGCTCGGCAAATCGACAGCCAACCGCGCTTGTTCACCCATCCAGCGCACACGCAGATCAAACACCGATTCCGGCGGGTACAATGCGGACGCTTGCTCATCGGAAAGACGCATCCAGTAACGCATATCGTCCATGCCGCCAACATCCAGCGAATACACCCCCGGTTCAGTTTCCGGCGGCGTGCGGGTGCCGCATCCGTCAGGATGCCAGCGCGTTCGGTAGGCGATCAAATCCGCCTCAATCACCGGCGGACACAAAACATCCGCCTGTGTATTCAAAAAGCTGGTAATTTCCGTCAAGGTCGGCGCATACGGATCGATCAAATTCGTATGGATCATGATATAGCCGATCGGGTAGCTGAATACCCGTTCTCGGAGTTGCTGCGCGACGTTGGCGCTCTCCAAAAAACGCCGCTGACCGAGCCAAGCCATCATCGGGTCATCGGTGCGAATCCACCAGTAATGATCCACGTTCACCCGCGATAAATGCCCGTTGATCATCCGCTTGCCATGGGTGATTCCGTAAAACTCAAGCGCCGAATATTCCGGAATACCGACGATCCCCTCGCCGCTGCTTGCGCCTGTCGGGACTTCGATCACCACATAATCATAAGGTTCTCGCCCCATCTGTTCATACAGCGCGTAGCGTGTCGGCTGTGGCTGAACAGGAACAGAAGCGAAAATCCGCGCATCTGCCAGCACGACAAAAAAGAGGACAAGTGCGAACATTTGCCGCAGTGTGCGCCGATCTGCCAGCGCATGCGACAATATGGTAAAGGCAAATAAACCGCCAGCGATCACGATCACAGCGCTCAAGCGCTCCGGGTAACGGAACAATCCGCCGAAAACCTCGTGAAAGTATCGATACGGCATCACAATCTCAGTGGAGCCGATCGTAATCGACGCGCCAGCCGATAAAACCAGCGGCGCGATCAATGCCAACCCCCACAACCATACAGGCGCAGCATTACGATACTTGCGGCGGTTCAACACCCCGACGATCAGCGCGATCACCACCAGCGGCAGGATCACCGCGCCAAGCGAAACATTTCCGCCTGTCGTGTGCCACACGAATCCAAGCGGGAAATCAATTGCGACAGCGCGTTCGGGTGGTGTGGGCGAAAATCCGGTCTGATCCGTGGATAGAATCGCTGGAAGTGTGCCGCCAACATACAGCAGAACCACCGCCACCCCTAACGCCAGCATCCCCGCCCCTAGCTGTCGCACAGCCGATCCGACCCGCAGCATCGTCCATAACCCGTAAGGCAGAATCAGGAATGCGAGAAAGATCGGATACTGCATGTCGGTGATGATCATTGCCCACAGCGTGACGCCGAAAAGCACCCCCCACCCTATCGCCGCCCGCCATGTCCGGCTGCGCGCCAATTCACCCCACGTCAGCAGAGCCAGCGGCAGCCAGAACCACGCGATCAAGCTCGTCATTGACCAATAAATCGCGGAGAACATCAGCGGCGCAAGCTCAAGCATCGCACCGCCAACCAGCGCCAATCCGATCGAAACACCCTCACGCCGCAGCAGCACATAAAACGAAACACCGCACAACGTCATCGCCAGTGTGAAGATCGCACCAAACGCCGCGAACGTCCCCGCAATCGGTTCGATCAACGCCCACACCGGATACCAGAACGCCGCCATTGCGTGAAAAATCGTGCTGGAAACGAACGGAAAGAACACATAACTCGTTTCGTAAATGCTCAATCCGTGCGTCAGTGCATGCCGTATCCACCAGTAATTCCAGTGAAAGAAGTAGTAATCCGTCGCCTGAGCGCCCGTCATATGCGTGGCGATCTTGAACAATGGCTGATGCAGCGCGATAACCGCCAGCGCCGCATACAAGCCGACCACGATTATTCTCCGCTGCAAGCCCCCGCGTATCATCATCATGATGGACATGAGAACTCAATACGGTCGATCATCACGGCAAGCGCCCGCTCATCTGCGCTCTGCCCCACCTCAACCGGAACAACCGCCGCGTCATACACGAATCGAATCCGGTTGTGTATACCATCCCCGATCGCATCTGCGCTCAATTCAACCGAAAACGATTGGAACGAATCCGGTGTGATAGTCATCGGGTCGCCCATCACGGCATCATCCAGCATCACAGTCAGCGTGCGCGCCTCCCAGAAAGACTGGGCATTGAACCGCATCACACAGTCACGCGCCGGAAGATCGATAAATAGCTCGGTTTCCGGAGCTGCACCCATCCAACGCACCGTCGTATCAAAAATCGACTCGCGCCAATGCCACCCCATCCCCAGATACGCCGTATCATCACCGCCAATATCGATTTGAAGAACATCCGAGTCGGTTTGCGTCGGGGTACGCGGCGCGCACCCATCAGGGTGCCAGCGCGTGCGATAAATCACAAGTTCGCGCTCCGTTGTTGGCGGGCACAGCAGATCATTCTGACTGTTCAAATAGCCGATCATTTCACCAAGGGCGGCATTCGTCGCGCCGATCAAATCACTGTGAATAACGATATAACCGATCGGATATTGAAAAATGCGCTCGCGCAGCAGTTCCGTCACGCGGTCATGATCAAGCGGCACACGTCCGCCAAGCCATGCCCACAGCGGATCGAGCGTGTAAATCTCCCACAGCGGATCAATTGGCGAACGCGAAACAAAACCATTCAACCCGCGCTTTTCAGTGATCATGCCGTAATACTGAAGCTGAATAGCGCGCCAATCACCGAGCAGGACTTCGCCCGTACCGACAGCGATCGGCACTTGCACGATCATTTGCCGGTCATAATCGCCGCCCCGCTCCGCGCCAATCTCATTATAAATCTCATATTCAGGTAGAGCATCCTGCAATGGTGCAGTTTCGAACAATCGCACGCTAATCGTCATCAATAAGAACACAGCAGTGCAAACTGCTGTCCAGCGTGCGGTTGCACGCCGACCCCTTTGTGCGGGAGTTCTCAGCGTCCAAACCTGCCCTGCAAACAGCATCGCCGCCATCACAAATATCGGTGCAAGCCGCCACGGCATGCGAAACATCCCGTTAGTTTGAGCGTGCAGCAGGCGATACGGCATTGGAAGCACAAAATCACCGATGTGCAAGTCCGCCCCAATTGAGAGAAGAAACGGTGGCACAGCAGTGATCAACCAGAAAAGCGGCGTCGTGCGGATTGCGCGGTTCTGCAAACGCGCCATTTTTGGCTTCACGAATCGCCACGCCACGAGAGAAATCAGCATCACAAGCGTAACAAACGCCCCCGTCGATGGCGCGCTCCACTCCCACCATTGCCCGCTCATCGACAAAAATCCGAGCGGAAACGGGATTCCGGGGCGTTCTTCGGCGGGTCCCGGTACAAGCGCGCCGCTAAAACGGAGCATGTGCGGAAGCGGTCCCGCAAACCACAACAGCGATCCGCCCACGCCCACAGCGGCAGTTCCCAGCGGAACCAACGCCACCCGCGCAGGCGAACGCCAGAGCGTCCATAACCCGTATGGAATCACCACAAAAGCGGCGAAAATCGGGAACTGAAGATCGGTCAATCCCAAGCCCCAGACGCCCATCCCCATGATCAGCGCCCACCCGAGCGCAGCCGGATAGCGGCGCGCTTCAGCCGAAACGACGATCGCTTTCCACAGCAGCAGCATTCCCGGAAGCCAGAACCAATCCATCAGGTTCAGATGTGTGTTGTAGTAAAAATAGCGCGAAATTGGGAGCGCCTGAAGCGCCGCGCCCCCGATCAATGCCAGTGCTGGGCGCACTCCTTCGGATCGCATCCACGCGTAAAGCAAATATCCATTCAGGAAACAGCCGATAAAAATGATCGTTGTGACCGCGGTCAGCGTGCCGAACAAGGGTTCAAGGACTGCCCAAACCGGATACCAGAACGCTGTGAGCGCGTGATACCCGAAGTTGTTCATCATGGGGAAAAACACAAAATCGGATTGGTAGACACTTAAGCCCGGCGTCGAAAACGCATGGCGAATCCACCAGAAATTCCAGTTATAGTTAAAGAAGTCGAACCCGGCGACACGGCTGCCATTCCAGAACAAGATCGGGTACAGAATGAGAATCGCCATGCCTGCGAAGAAAAACATTGCCAAACCATGGTTACGAAAAATGCGTCTCATCTGGTATCCATCAAGCAATCGTCCGTTTCGCGGCGGGATTGTACGCGATTCGACGCTTGTCCGTTAGGGGTAAACAGATATAATGTGCGCCGAGCAATGATAAACAACAGATGAGTGACCACTATGAACAAAACCGTACTTCGCTTCGTCATGCTGCTCGTCCTGAGTGGACTGCTGATCGTTGGCGCGGCGGCGTTGTTCGCCGTTCCTGCCGAATCCGTAAGTGCTTGCAATCCGTGCGACTGCCCGGATGATGATCGTGTTAATTGTCAGGGTATTGATGAATACGCTGTCTACACGCGCCTGACCGAGCGTGGCAACTGCTATATCGATGCCTATCTGATCACAGATAACGAGTTCCGCCGCGCTTTCCGCGCATCGGCGACGGAAATTAACGCTGTCGGGGATAGTCCCGCCGAAAACACCGTGATTGAAAGCTATTATCAGATCACGCTGTACCGCCTCACGTCCGGCGAATTCCAAGTCAACTATGGACCAAGCCGTCAAGACGGTAAGATTTATGAACTCCGCTGGACGGGCTGCCCGGCGACAGAAGATCGTTTTGAAAACAGCTTTGTACCGGGTGAATAGATTTTCACCGGCACAGTAACATGCGCTAACCTTCTGTAAAAATGGGCAAGGTGATTTTGCCTTGCCCCTCATAGATTATTCCGGGAACACTGCACCATGGCGCCGCGACTATTTCCGGCTTTGATTCTTATTCTGTTTGTTCTTCTTCCAATCTCCGCACAAGAAACCACGAATGAGCCGCTTACTCTAGAGGCTTTTGCTCGGTCAACCCGTTTGGGGATTAATCACATCAGTGGCGTCGATATCCCTTATGATGAGGGGCGCTACCGCCGCGCGCTTGAACTCGGCGCAGGCTGGAATCGTTGGGCGCTCTATTGGAACGCGGTCGAAACATCTGACTCAGAATTCACATGGGATCGCTACGATGATCTCGTTACGGCTGACCTTAACGCAGGACTTCAAATCGATGCGGTTCTCCTCGGAATGCCGTCATTTCACCGAAATGGTGATACGATCCGCGATCTCTATGTGCCAATTTTCAGCGATGGTACGGATGAACCGGGACTAGGAAAGTCGGTCAATCCGGGGAATCCATTCGCGCGCTTTGTTTATGAAGCAGTGACGCGCTACATGCCGGATGGCACACTCTCGCGTGAACATGAATGGCATCCGGAGCGCGGAATCCGTGTATGGGAAGTATGGAACGAACCAGATTTTGAGCCATTCTGGTCTGGCGGCGTGAATGATTACGCGCGGATGCTGAAAGTCGCTTATCTCGTCATCAAACGAACGGATCCGCAAGCGCTGGTGATGTTTGGCGGACTGCTCTACCCCACCCATGATAACTGGTTGGCAGAAGTCATGCGTGTGATCGAGTGTGACCCGATGCACGAAGCGCACAACTGGTTCTTCGATGCGGTTGGCGTTCACAGCTATACCGATGCATGGCGCAGTGGTTGGCTGACGCTTTATGTTCGTCAGACGATGATCGAGTTCGGGATCATGCGCCCGATCTGGTTGAACGAAAGTGGCGCAACCATCTGGGATGATTACCCCGGCGCTACATGGCTAACCGATCAACCAACGCAGCGCCGGGATGCAATCACCGCCGAAGAAGCCGCAAACTTGTTTATTCAAGGCGCGGCATGGGCATATGCTGAAGGCGCACAGGTGGTGTTCTGGTTTCAGCTTTACGATGACTGCGGAAATCAGCCCCCGGGGACGGATTTTCCACCAAATGCCTCAGCATTGTGCCAAGCTGATCAACCATGCAGCGGCGAATCATTTGGAATCTACTCGAATCCTCCGGGATCGGTATGCTTCTCGCAGCATCCTGAGCCGAACAGCGCGCGTCCGATCGCAGCAGCTTATCAATTGGTAAGCGAAATATTCGGGACTGTGCCTTTTAGCCCGCGCGGCGTTGTAGATACCCAGTCCTACAATGGAATTGTGACGATTACGTTCAGCCGCCCCCAAACGGACGAACGGATCGTTGTTTTGTGGAATACAAGGCGTCGAGAGATCATCCTGAATTATCCGGCGCTGGGCAGTCAGGCAGATGTTTATAGTCTGGATGGAGTTGAGCATATTCAAGCCAGCTTTGGCA
>CALBRY010000673.1 GCA_937927665.1 uncultured Chloroflexota bacterium | reverse complement strand
GCATACAGCTTATCGCCGCGCCATTCCGCGCCGCCTGATCGGGTGCATTCGTCCAAGAGCGGCTGGATAAACCCGGCGGGGGCTAGATCGAATACAAACCGTGCATAGTCATAAAACCAGTTCGCGCGCAGCAGATAGCGCTCAATGTCCGGGCGGGTCATGCCGTCTTCGAGCATCAGCGCGTAGGTGAAGATGCGTTTACAGGCGTGCCACCCGATTTTGTGCGGATCAGGTATCCACTTTTCATAGCGCCGCCGTGCCGCGTCGATGGTTTGGAGCGGTGTTTCGCACGGCGCGCCATGCCCGCTGTATGAGCGCTTGAGCGGCAGTACTGCCAGCCGATCCAGCGTGTCCATCATCCGGTAGATCGCTCCCGTACCCTCCCGAAAAACGTTCAACCACGCGACATCATCGGCATGAAACGTATCCCCGGCGATCAAAACACCTGATTCACGCGCAAATAGAACCATATGACCGAGCGTGTGCCCCGGCGCGGCGATCACTTCGAGATCAACTGCTCCCGTTGACAGTATATCCCCCGGCAGCAGCGCTTGATCAACTGTATACGGCTCGACGGGCTGACCGAGCCATTCGGCGGCGCACGCATCCCGATCCCGATCATTGATGAGGCGCGCATCAATGGCAGAAGCGGCGATGGGTGTGTGCCAGCGCGTCTGAAATCCGTGATTGCCGCCAACATGATCACTGTGATAGTGCGTGTTGACGATCAATGCGAGTTGGGAAGGGGGAACGCCCGCGTTTGAAATCAACCGTTCGGTTTCGGATAGGTCGGTTTGAAAACCGGGATCGATGAGGATGGGGCGATCCCCGCGCACCAGAATGTTGTTCGCGCTGGGAAAACGACGTTTAAAGAAGACGATTGATGACAAGGAATCACTCAACATAGTACATATGTCACTTTTAATATTCATTTGACGGTGAACGCCGCGCACGGCATAATAACATCGATATACTAACAAAATGCTCCGCAGATTGTAATAAATCGTTTTCACGCTTAGTTTATTTCGAGACTCATCAATGCAGCTTTCACGGTTTGCACGTCCTTACGAAGCCGATCGTCCTCCCGCATACCCGCTACAGGTCGAGAATGTCTTCCTAAGCTTCGGAGGTGTTAACGCACTTTCCGACGTGAGCTTTACGGTTGGTGTCGGTGAAATTTTCGCCATCATCGGACCGAACGGCGCGGGCAAGACGAGTATGCTCAATTGTATTTGCGGGTTATATCGTCCGCAGCGTGGACGCATTCTTTACGGCAGTACAAATCTGGTCAAATCCCCTCCTTTTCATCTTCCCCGTCTTGGTATCGCGCGCTCGTTTCAGAACATCGAATTATTCAGTCACATGTCCGTGCTTGATAATCTGATGCTCGGGCGGCATGTGCATATGCGTAAAAATGTGTTCAGCGCGCTCCTGTATTGGGGCGCGGCGCAGCGCGAAGAAATTGATCACCGCCGCTTTGTCGAATATGTGATCGACCTGTTGGAAATCCAGAATATCCGCAAGCAGACTGTTGGCGCATTGGCGTATGGGCTGCAAAAGCGGGTTGAACTGGGTCGCGCATTGGCGATTAATCCCAGCCTGCTGCTGCTCGATGAGCCGATGGCAGGGATGAACGCCGAAGAAAAAGAAGATATCGCCCGTTATGTGCTCGACATCAATGAAGAATGGGGCGTGACCATCATCCTGATCGAACACGATATGGGTGTGGTCATGGATATCAGCGATCAGATCGCCGTCTTGGATTTTGGGCGCTGTATTGCCACGGGAACGCCCGCTGAAGTTAAAGAAAATCCCGATGTGGTTCGGGCGTACCTCGGTAAAGGTTAATTTGTTTTTTCAAGAGGGTGGAAGATGGCGGTCGATACACTGCCAAAACAATTACGAGAGAATGCACAGCGGTCTAAAGATAAGATTGCCCTCCGCGAAAAGCGTTTCGGTGTGTGGCAGTCGATTTCATGGCAGACATTCGCAGAACGAGCGCGCAATTTCGCGCTTGGGATGCACACGCTCGGGTTTCAGCGCGGCGACCGGATCATCATCATTGGGGACAACCGCCCGGAATGGGTGATCTCTGAGGTTGCCGCGCAAGCTTTTGGCGGCGCGTCGATCGGGATTTATCAGGATTCGGTCGCGGAAGAAGTCGCATATATCGCGCAGAAATGCGATGCGCGTTTCATCGTTGTGGAAGATCAAGAGCAGGTCGATAAGCTGATCGAGATTTGGGATCAACTGCCGACCGTTGAGAAATTGATCTATTACGATCCCAAAGGGCTGCGAAACTACACCGAACCATTTCTGATGGGTTTTCCCGATGTCGAAGCGGCGGGCAGCGCCTATCACGAAAAGAATCCCCATTTTTATGATGAGCAGGTCGATCTGGGCACGGGGGCGGATATTGCCATTATCAGCACCACGTCGGGGACGACTTCGCGCCCGAAGTTGGCGAAGATCAGCCATCACAACTTGATGTCGATGGCGGTGGGCATGACTTCGGTTGACCACTTCACACAAGATCATCAATTTGTTTCGTTCCTGCCGCTGGCATGGATTGGCGAACAGATGATGTCGATGGCGTGCGGGATGCAGACGGGGTTTGCGCTCAACTTTCCGGAAGAACCGGAAACTGTTCAGACGAATATCCGCGAAATCGGACCGCACATTATGTTTGCCCCGCCGCGCATCTGGGAAAATATGGTGAGTCAGGTGCAGGTGAAGATCGAGGATGCCGATCGCCTAAAGCGTGCCATGTTCAATTGGGCGATGCGCGTCGGCTATCGCGCTGCGAATGCGAAATTCGATGGTAAGCCGATGAGCGCTGTCGATCGCTTGATGTCACGGTTTGCGTACTGGCTGGTGTTCCGTAATCTGCTCGATCAACTTGGTTTATCGAATGTGCGATGGGCGTATACGGCGGGCGCGGCGCTCGGTCCTGATATTTTCCGTTTCTATCACGCGATGGGCGTTAACCTGAAACAGGGATACGGTCAGACCGAAACGACGGGTATCTGCGTGATCCACCGGGATGACGGGATCAAGTTTCAAACGGTTGGTACGCCGTTCCCCGGCGCGGAAGTCGCATGTGATGAGAGCGGCGAAATCCTTGTGCGCGGTTCGGTGTGCTTTCAGGGGTACTACAACGACGACGAAGCGACCGCCAAGACGATCACGCCGGATGGTTGGGTGCGAACGGGTGACGCGGGCTACTTTGATGAAAGCGGTCACCTGATTGTGATTGACCGCGCGAAAGATGTGATGACGCTGGCGGATGGGACGCGGTTTTCGCCACAATTTATCGAAAATAAGCTCAAGTTCAGCCCTTACGTTCGAGAAGCGGTTGTATTTGGCGGCGATTACCCTTATGTGACCGCCATGATCAACATCGACTTTGGCAACGTGGGCAAATGGGCGGAAAACAACAAGATCGCTTACACGACTTATACCGATCTTTCGCAGAAACCGCCGATCTATGCCTTGATCCGCAAAGAGGTTGAACGGACAAACTCGGATCTGCCTCCGGCGGCGCGAATCCGGCGATTCCTGCTGCTTTATAAAGAACTCGATGCGGACGATGCCGAGCTAACACGCACGCGCAAAGTACGACGCGGGTTTGTGGCGGAACGGTATCACGAACTTGTTGGCGGATTGTATGGCGATACGGGAAGCGTGCATATCGTCAGCGCGATCACGTATCAAGACGGTAAGACACAGACGCTTCAGGTGGATGTCCGAATCGAGAACATGGATGAAGCGCTTTCTAGCAGCGGCGCGATAGCGATCACCAACGCCATCAAGAACAATTGAAGACGAGGTTTTTGTGGACGCAGACTTACTATTAAAGTTCATCCGGCTCACGTATACCGGGTTTAGTGAAGGTGCGCTGCTCGGCTTGATCGCGCTCGGTTTGGTGCTGGTTTTCAAATCGAGCGATGTGATCAACTTCGCGCACGGCGAGTTTATGCTCCTCAGCGCCTATGTCGTGTATCAGGTGATGCTGTGGCTGCAAGGCGCTGGTGTTACTGATCTGCTGCTCCCGATCGCGCTGTTGATCGGCGTGTTGGCGATGGTGGGATTGGGGGTGCTGGTCGAACGCTTGATCTTGCGACCGTTAATCGGAGAGCCTGTCATCAGTGTGATTATGGTGACGATCGGACTCACCAACATCCTGCAAGCGATCGTCGGCGCGGTGTGGGGTGTGAATCCGCAAAGCCTGCCGACGGCGATCCTTCCAATCGAAGGGCGCTTCGAAATTGTTATTGAAGGCGCGCGACGCCCGCTGTTTCTCCCCTATGAAGGCATTTTCATGGTGGTGATTGTCTTGCTGCTGGTCGGTCTGTTGATGCTGTTTTTCCGGCGCTCAAAATACGGGATCGCTATGCGGGCGGCGGCGGATGATCAACAGGCGGCGATGAGCATGGGCATCAGCATCAAGACGGTTTTCGCGTTTGCGTGGTCGCTGGCGGCGATCATCGCGGGCGTAGCCGGACTGCTGATCGCCAATCTAACGAACAATGTCAGCGGCGATATTGATAATGTCGGGCTGCGCGCTTTTCCGGTCATCATCCTTGGCGGATTGGACTCGATCCCCGGTGCGATTATCGGCGGGTTCATCGTCGGCATGATCGAAAGCTACGCAAGCGGCTATATTGATCCATCATTGAAAAATGTGATTCCGTACATCGTGCTGCTGGTCATTTTGATGATCAAGCCGTATGGGTTGTTCGGTCAAAAACGCATCGAGCGCGTGTAGGAGAAGGCGATGGCATCCGAAATGCAGTGTGGAGTTTTCCACGAGACGTATAAATCGGATATGCAGGTTCGCCCTACCACGATGCAGCGGGCGCGCATTGTCCTTGCGATTGTGTTTGCGCTCGCGCTTCCGTTCATCTTGGGATCGGTCGAGATGCGAATCGTCAACGGCGTGGTGATCGCGGCGATCGGCGCAATTGGGCTGAACATCTTGACCGGCTACACGGGACAGATCAGCTTGGGGCAGGGTGCATTTCTCGCGGTGGGGGCTTATGCCAGCGGGTTAAGCTCGGTTTACTTCGGCTTTCCGTGGTGGCTTTCGATCATTTTTGCCGCGTTTGTGACCGCTGCTTTTGGCATGCTGATCGGTATTCCATCGCTGCGCTTGAAAGGGCTGTATCTGGCAGTCGCTACGCTTGCGGCACAGCAGATCGTTCAATGGGTCATTATCAATTGGGATCCGATCGACGGCGCAATTGACGGACGCACGACGGACGCGCTGAATATTCCGAATGCGCTGTTGTTTGGCAATCCGGAATGGCGTCTAAACAACAATGAATATGCGTTTTATTTTCTAGGGTTGGCGGTGCTTGCGCTGGTGGTGATCGCCGCAACCAATCTGTTTCGCACCCATATTGGACGCGCTTTCGTTGCTATCCGCGATCAAGATATCGCCGCTCAGGTGATGGGTGTCAGCCTGTTTCGTTATAAGCTGCTCGCGTTCGCGCTGTCCTCGTTCATCGTCGGCTTGGCGGGGGGATTAATGGCGCAGTACAGCACGGCGATCAGCTTTGAACGCTTCACGATTGAAGTCTCCATCGAATATCTGGCGATGATCATCATCGGCGGATTGGGGACGATCGGCGGTTCGATCTATGGTGCGATTTTTATCGTGCTGCTGCCTGAGCTTTTGCGTTTGCTCGGACGGGCGATCACCGGTACGGATACCGACTCGATTCGCGCTTTTAACTCACTGCTGCCGTTTTTGCAGCAAGGCGTATTCGGGTTGGCGATTGTGCTGGCGCTGATCTTTGAGCCGGAAGGGATTCAGAAGTTGTGGCGGAATATTAAAGATTATTTCCGTCTGTTCCCCTTCCGATATTAGGGAGAAACGCGGTATGCAGGACTGCCGCGATTTTCTGTTTTTTAGGAAATTGCACGCCTTAAGGAGACTGTTCATGCGCAAACTGTTGTTGATGGTTATGGTGGTGGCGGCGCTGGCGCTGGTTGGCGCGGCGGTGGTTTCTGCACAAGAGGCGACCGGAGAACCGATCCGTGTCGGGGCGATTTTCGACTTGAGCGGTGCGACGGGGGATGTTGGAACGCCTTACGGCGAAGGCGTGATCGCCTACGTCGATTGGCTGAATGATAACGGCGGGATCAACGGTCGCCCGATTGAACTGATCTCCCAAGATTACGCATACAGCACC
>CALBRY010000672.1 GCA_937927665.1 uncultured Chloroflexota bacterium | reverse complement strand
CGAGCGCGGTCACGCCCCATGTGAACAGTGTAGCGAGAAGTGCTTGTAAAACCGGGGATTGGGTGAGGACTTCCGGCATGAACGCTATTTCCTTCCGATTGCGGTGTTTTTCGACTTGCCTAAAAACTTATTGCAAGTCACCTAATATTGGAAGGGGTACAGCCGAAAAAAGGGTTGAAGATCACCGATTGACGGTGACAAAGCCAAAAAACGCAGCGCGGCGGTGCATTTGAACCACCGCCGCGCTGCGTGGGTATGAGCTTACTGTGCTGAACCGTTCGGCGGGGTTTGGTTGATCATGAACTTATTGCCGTAAGGATCAGCGATGATCGCTTGAATACCCCACGGGTATTCGTTCGGTTCCATTTCGAATGTGACGCCTTTCGCCTTCAGATCGGCAGAAAGCGCGCGAACATCCGGCACTTCAAGCGCGATCGTCCCCGACTTGCCGACGCGCTCCCGAAATTCCGCCGCCATTGCTTCGCCGTCTGCCATCGATTCATGTTCGAGGATGATCTCGATTGCTTGATCAGGCGGGCTGACCGTGACCCACCGCGCGCCGGGGCGAAACGGCGCATCCTGAACCTTACGGAAGCCAAGCATATCGCTGAACCACTGAACCGCTTGATCTTGATCGCCGACGGTCAAGCTGACATGTGTGATCTTCATTCTGTTTCCCCCCACTGATAAACCCTAGCACGTTCGTTCTATTATAGTGCAAATGTTCTATGCGATCAAGCAGCAGGGCAAAGGCATTCAATCACCGGAGCGCCCCGCGCCGCCGCACAATCCACACGGCGATTCGCATCTGCGCGCCGATCAGAATGATGTATAAAACTGCGCTCCCGGCGACCGTGAGCATCGCAAACGCGGTATAACGCGCGGAGTCTTCCGGGCGGATCATATTCGCAATCGGGTACGCACCGTCGATCAAACCGGAGGCGCTCAACTGCACGGTGTCACGGATCATATTTGGAAGCGTGGTCGGCTCATAAAACTGCGGGTAAGGCGTGTAGGTGTTCTCGATGAATGACTGATAGAGTAGGTGACGAACCAGCCATAATTCGCGCGGTGTTTTGTGAAGCCCGTAACCGGACATCTGCATAATCACATCGTCGTACTGAGCGTAATAGGCGATATTCCGCCAACGGAGACCTGTCCCTGCTGCCGTGAGCGCACGATCCATCGCCGCGTTGAGGTCATCCCACACGTGGGGTGCACCGTCCATCACACCAAACGCCACCACAGCGATCAGAAGACGTGCAGCGACGGACGCAGGCAGCACAAGCGCGGGCAGTCGGTAGAAAATGCGACTGATCAGCGCCGCCCCCGCGCACATCAGGAGCGAATCGGCGGTGGTTAGGATCAGGACAGCGATCGGAGCGGCAGCAGCGGCGGCGGGTGGAATCGGATACCATGCGCGCCAAGTACCTTTGTGCAGCCAGCCGTTCAAACGGCAGATGGAGGGGGCGGCGCACATGCTGGAGGGAAGCTCAATGCTGACATACTGGACAAAGCTCATTGTCGCGTAATTGAATGCGCGCAAACTAGGCGTATAGGGGGTGATGTCGATGAGGATGATCATCGTTCCGTAAGCAAGTGCACCATGCAGTACGAGCAGCAGCAGCCACAGCCGCCGGTGATGCCGCCACAGCGCGATCACGCGGGCGAAGGCAAGCCGCCGCGCAGTGACACCCGTCAGAATCAGGTGTTCACCCATGACCGACGGATCGCGCTTCGCCAGCGCCGTCGCCGAGAGGCTGACCGCGATCCACGCGCCAATCATGTAAGCCAGCAGCACAAAGCTGATCAGCCAGTATACGGTTGTATCGCCGTTGGAAGGGATTGAACTCGGCTCATAATGGCAGGCGAACAGCACCGCCGCCGTGATCCCCGGCAGGGCGACGAGTGCCAGCCACCAGCGGCGCGGCTTGCGGTGCTGACTCTCTAAAAAGCGGAGTTCCCAACGGGTGACCGGATCGTGCCATGTGTGCTTCAATGTCCGGATCATCAGGTTGTCTACTCACTTGTGTAACACAGTCGCGTGTGAAAACGCACCCCGCACGACCATTCGAGCGGAGTCGGCACAGGTTGATCGGCGGCGTGTTCGGGAATCAGGTAATACGCCTCCCATGTTCCTTCCGCCACCCAACCGCGCACCCCGTTGACGGTTTCGACGCGCCACCACTGCTTGTGACCGTTGCAGCTTGCGCCGCCAATCACGGTGACGGTGTTTCCGCTGTACAGCCGACCGTTCACGCCGGTATCGACGGCGGGCAGGGCGCGCAAGTTCAGGCTGTCCACAATTACGCGAACGCTCATACCGATGTGCAGCCGCGACGCCGGAGCAGTCGCACAAGGGGCAGTGAGTCCGTCCGCGTTTGTGGTCTCAATGGATTGGAGGTTGAGCGCGGCGATCAAAAAGACGAAAATCAAAGTAAGGTGTCGCGCAGTCATACATCATCCCGCTCGTTGAAAATCGGATATGCTGATTATTGTAACTGCCCCGCCTTCCCGTGACAGCACGCTCACGCGACGGTTGATCTGCGAAAAGGATACGTCATGCCGTTTATTACCGAAGAAGATGCGATTACATTTTTGATGCGTTCCCTGCGCCGGGCGCGGATTGCCTTTCCCGATCTCGAACGCCAGCCGGACGAACTCACGCGCGATGTGACACCGACGCGCGAGCTTTTGCGCGATACCCGTTTGATGGATCAACCGCGTGAATATGCGGTCATCACCGGGAGCAAGGGCAAAGGATCGACGACGGCGATCATGGCGAAACTGCTGGAACATCTCGGTCACTGCGTCGGCATGATCACCAGCCCGCATCTGGTCAGCTTCCGCGAACGAATCCGCGTGAATGGTAGGATGATCCCCGAAGCTGATCTCGTGCGGATCGTGAACGATCTGGAACCGTCGATCATCGAAATCGAAAAGTCGCTGAATCCGCCGCGCTACTTCAGCCCACAAGGGTTATTTCTGGCGATTGCGCTGCGTTATTTCGATGAACAGGGGGTCAATGCCGCCGTTCTCGAGGTGGGGCGCGGTGGGCGTTATGATGATGTTGGCGTTGTGCCGAATAAACTCTCGCTGTTCACGCCGATTTTGCTGGAGCATCCGCATCAATTAGGCGGCACGCTGGATCGGATCGCATGGCACAAGGCGGGGATCATCAAGCCGTACAGCTATGTGTACAGCGTCCCGCAAGCGCCGGAAGTTCTCGATGTGTTGGAGCGTGAAGCCGAGATGCAGAATGCCGAGTTTTCGTGGATCGCGCCGACGGATATGGGATTTTATCTGCGCGAGACGGATCGCGGCGTGTTGTTCGAGTTAGGACGCTACGGCGAGCTTGAAGTTTCGCTCAAAGGGCGCTATCAGGTGAGCAACGCCACGCTTGCGGTTCAAGGGGCGGGTAATATGCACGGTCGGCTGGCGGGGATCTCGCACGCATCGCCGGAATACATCGAGGCGATCCGCACCGGGTTAAGCAGTGTTCACTGGGCGGGGCGGATGCAGAAATTACAGGATCACCCGGCGGTGTATATCGACGGCGCAACAACGGTGATCGCCGCCGAAGCGATGATCGAAAGCCTGAAAAGCACACTCACCGCGCCGGTGATCAGCATCGTCGCAACGCCGGAAGATCGCGATTATGCCGGTGTGTATCGCGTGTTGAGCCGGGTTAGCCAGCACATGATTTTGACATCAAACGACATCAACCCGAAAATCCGCTTTCCTGCTCCCGAAACAGCGCTCAATGCCGCGCGCCAGTTCACCGATCACGTGGAGTACATTGGACGACTGCAGCCCGCGCTGAATGCGGCGAAAGCACTGGCGGGCGAAACAGGCACCATCCTGATGGCAGTCGCGCAGCCTGTCGTCGGTGAGGCGATGCTGCTCTACGGGCTGACATTTGAGCAAATTTGAGCATGAAACCGCAGAGAACACAGCATTCTCTGCGGTTAAGTCAAAATCAGCCTGTGACCCGATCCAAAAATGCGCCGATATGATGATTAAATTCGTCCGGTTTTTCTAATCCCGGAAGATGGGTGCTGTTCGGCATTATGACCACTTCCGAACCCGCGATCCCTTTGTACATCACCTGCGCCACGGCTTTAGCGTCCGTCATATCAGCATCGCCGCACAAGATCAGCACCGGAATTTTGAACTCGTTTAAGCGCTGCGCGGTCGGCGGCTCGATTGGCACAAATTCCAGCCCATTCATGCCGTGCTTGAGCGAATGAACGCGCCCGTCGCGGAGCATCTGCGCGCCTTTGGCGAGATAAGCCGGGTCTACCTGATCCACTGAGCGCGTCACCCCTTGATACCACGCACGCAGTTCTAACGCTTCGACCTTGTCCCAATCACTGGCATTGGCGGCGGCTTCCATCTCTTCAAACAGCGCGATTTCCTCGGCGGTTGAAACATCCTCGAAGTAACCTGTTAGCCCACTGCCGACCAGAATCAGCGCGCGAACACGGCTCGGATTTTCAATCGTGAAATCGCCGCTGATCTGCCCCCCGCGTGAACATCCCATCAAAATGGCGCGGTCAATTTTGAGATGATCCAGAAGCGCCATTAAATCGCGGCGGTTGTTGAAGCGCCCGTTTTCGCTTTCCGTTTTGCCGAATCCCCGCACATCATAGGTGACGCAGTAGAAACGATGGCTGAAGGCATCGACTTGAGGCTGCCACATGCGATGATCGGCTACTCCTGCGTGAATCATCACGAACGCAGGATGCGAAGGATCGCCGGTGGTTTCATAAAAAAGCCGCCCGCCTTCAATCGGGATATAACCTGTCGTAGTCGGCATACTGATGCTCCTTTGAGCAAGTGCTTGCTGTTTCATTGTATGCCATGGCAGAGGGGGAGCGTGATGGAGAATTGATTTCCCCCTCCAGCGTGACCAACATGCCGGAGGGGGTGGAGGGTGCTAGGCGACAAGCGCCGGATCGACATTGACG
>CALBRY010000671.1 GCA_937927665.1 uncultured Chloroflexota bacterium | reverse complement strand
AAACAATTGGGTGATTGTGCCGGAGTGGACGGGCGTTTGGTCACTGCGCGTCGAGTAATTCCGCATACAGCATTCGCAGCGCTGCCGCAGTTTTCTCAATTGTTAATTCGCGCTCGACGGTTGCACGCGCCGACCGTCTGAGCGCGTTGAGCACATCCACATCCCGCAGCGCTGCATCGATTATCATGGCGAGTTTTGCCGGATCATGTGCTTCAGCCACAGCCCCAAGAGAAGGATAATCGGGCAGCATGCCGACGTTTGTGCTGATCGATGGGACGCCGACCGCCGCCGCTTCCGCGATGCTGAGGGCGAACGTCTCATGATAGGATGTGAGAATATGCAGCGCGGCGCTTTCAAGCAGGGCGGGCATAGCGGTGTGAGGCTGTGCGCCTCGGAGTTGCACGCGATCCGCGATGTGTAACTCCGCCGCGAGTTGTTCCAGTTTGCGACGATCCGTGCCATCTCCGACCAGATCGAGTGTAACGTCGGGGAGATGCACCAGCGCGTTGAGTAACAGCGCGTGATTTTTGACCGGGATCAGCGAAGCGGCGCAAATCAGTCTACCCGGTTCGTACGCCATACCGGACGGGCGAAAACGTTCCGCGTCAACGCCGAGGGGAATCCTTGTGCGTTTTTCGACAGCGACTCCCGCCATATCCAGCAAACGATCGACGTATCCACTGACGACATGCACCCGATCCGCTCGTTTCAGTGCTTCCCGCGTGATCCACCGCCCATAGCGGGTTAAACCGCCGCCGTAGCCGATCGCTGGAAGACGCGCCAGTTCGCCGCCCATGATCGAGACGACGACCGGAATATGGTGTTTTCTGCCGAACATGCCCGCGATCATGCCGCATTCGTCCGCCCACATCGCATGCAGTACATCAAATGGCTCTTCACGATGCAGCGTTTCCAGCAAGCGAAACGATTCGCGCCACAGTTCAAGCCGCTTGAGTCCCCGTGTCCATGCGCCATACCCGAGTGAGTACACCTGCGCCCCGAATATCGCATACTGATCACGGCGGTGCGGATAACGCAGCGCGATCACACGGTAGTTGGTCTGTTTCGCCTGTTCGCGGGCAAGATTCAACTGAACCGGAATCGCCCAGTCATTTTCATCACTGCTGAAACCCGGAATCACAATGCCGATGTTCATGGCGCGATCCAGTACAGGGAATAGTAGCCGTTCTGCCCGATGCGATTGATCCCGCGTTCGCGCCGCAGCCATTCGACGGCGAGGGCGGGTGCGCGCCCCTGCCATTGGTGTTCGATCTGCCATAGGTTGATGAGCAGATAGGCAGGTTCATGCCGTGCGGCAACGGCTGTGAGTGTTTCGTCCGTTTCATAATAGAGCTCGCGGACTTCGCCCGGGTGGGCTATGCGAAGCGGGAGCGTTAAGCCCATCGTGTAAATCGTCACATCATCGGGGATATTATTCGCCGCCCATGTGATAACGGCACGATCGGCTTGCTGACGTTCGACAAATGTGCCGACATACTCATTTGCTGTGCCGATCATCAGCATTAGCCCTATTGCCGCTCCGATCACCGTCCCTATGCGGATCACGCGTGCGGGAGTATGCATCAATGCAGAGAATCCCGCGCCGATCAACAGGGCGGCGGGCGGCAAATTGAGCAACGAAAAGCGGATGTTCTGATACGGAATGCCGATCAGAAACACAAACGGGACGATCCACCAGCCGATATTCAGCACGAGCGCCGCCCGATCCTGCCGCGTGCGCCAGATGCCGAACAGGATGAGCGGCAGCAGAAGCGGCGAGAGATAAACAGGATCGCTCAGAGGGGCAGCGTAAAACCGCGCGTTGATGACCGCGAAATGAAATTCGCCATCCACATTGATAAAGTCCTTGCGGAACGCATTTTCAAGCGACCACCCCTGCACCCACGCATGATCGATCACCGGGGTAGGGTGGAGCGCGGCGAATGCGATCTGCGGCACGATAATCAAACCCGCCGCGATGAACGCGAATACACTATCCCGCAGCATGATCCGCCGCCCGCTGAGGAGGATAAAGATCGCCCATACGGGCACGAGCGCAAAAGCTAGCCATCGCGTAATTCCGGCAAACGCCAGAAAGGACGCCGCGCCGATCAACCATGCGGTGCGATTTCCTTTTGCATAACGGACAAGGCAGTACGCACTGAGCACCGCCCACAGGATCGCGGGAATATCGGACATCACGACGATGCTTGATTGGATGGACTGCGCGCCGATTACGATGAGCAGTCCGGCGAAAAATGCGCCGCCCCGATCCTGCTTGAGTTCACGCGCAATCCCATACATCACGGGAGCGATCAGCGCGCCGCAGACGATCGTGATCGCCTGTGCTGTCCATGCGGACACGCCTAACAATGCGAAAGCAATCATCAGCAGCGCCGGATAGCCGATTCCCCAGTAAAACGGGCTGAACGGCGCTCCTGTGAACAGTTGTGAAGCCGCATTGAAATAGGCATACGCGTCTTGACCATATAAGCCGTCAAAGCCGCGCGCGAACACAATCCGCGCCGCCAACCCGACTACGAATAGAATCACGACTGCCGCCCAATCAACGCGCTTATCGGGCTTCATAAAGCGGCGACCCTTCCGGCGATGCCTGTTTGCTTGGTGGACGCCACAGCGCCGCGAATGCACCCAATTCGACGATCACCTGCACCCACGCCGCGCCAACCGCCCCATAAGCGGGGATCAACCACAAACTGAGGGCGATTTGCACCGGAATTACTGCCGCGTTGATCAAATTGACGGCGCGCTCTCGACCTTGCGCGTACCAATACAGGGTTTGCCCGCCGCGCAGCAGCCCGCCGACGAGTGACCATGCCAGTACTTGAAGAGGAATGACTGCGCCGCCAAATTCATCGCCAAACAGGAGCGCGATCAACAGGGGCGCGGAGAACGTTAAAAGGAACGCGCCGATCAACCCGAACACACCCAAGCCGATCATGGCACGGCGAAAAGTGAGCGCCAACCGTGCCGGATCAAGGCTCAATGCGGCAAGCGTGGGGAGGAACGCGCCGAAAAATGCGTTCGGGATCAAGCGCGCCGCTTCGATGAAGCGTGATGCAGCGGTGTATTGACCGACTGCTGATGCAGACGCGAATGCCTCCAAGAGAATTGCGCTCAAACGAATTTGTACTGCAATAAAGACCGCAGCACATGCGAAATGCCAAGCGCGCCGCATCAAGCGCGGCACACTTTCGCCATGTGCGGATAGTTTCACCATAAACCCGCGCCGATATACCCCGTAAGCCGCCGCAAGCTGAACCGCTGATGACAGCACGTTTGCTACCAGCACACCGACTAATCCGCCGCCTATCCACACAACGAACAGGGTCATGATCACTTGAAGCGCGATCATGCCGATGTTGAGGAATGGGATCGACTGCATGCGCTGACGGGCGCGAAACACGGCTGTAAATGTGCTGAAGAAGGGCAGAATCAGGATCATCGGTGCGGAAATTCGCACGGCGGCGATCACCCGTGCATCGTTTGAAATAAACGGCGCACCGAGCAAAACGAGCGCGAATGCCGCGCCGCCGATTAACAACCGCGCGCGAATTGCCGCGCTCAACAGCATCGGGGCGGAATCCGGCTCACGCGCTAGATCACGGGTGAGCAGTGTGCCGATGCCGAACTCCGCAATCAGGCTGATCGGGTGTATCCATGCCGCCGCCAACGCATAGATGCCCAAGCCTTGATCGCCATACGCACGAGCGATGATCACCGTGAGCAGAAGTGAAAACGCCGCGCTCCCAACATTGGAAAAGATCAATAACCCTGTGTTGCGCGTCAGGCGGTTGGTCATGGTTCGGCGCGGCGCTCGAATTCGATCCAGTAATGATCCGCCAGATTCGCTAAGACAGACGGACGGATCGCGTCATCCAGCCGCATCGCCCGTTTGAGCAGCGCCGGATGCTTTTCGAGGACAGGATAAAGCGCGGTTGGCGGGAGGAATAAGCCTAATGGCTCGATATGCACGCGGCGGAAGTAGGGCGCAAATTCGCGGGTGATCTGCTGCACGGTTGGGTAGTAGACACGGATCAGATCACCGTCCTCGATGCGAAACTCGGATGCGCCGCGCACGCGCCGGAAAGCGATACGGAAATCGGCGTGAATCACATGCCATCCAATTTCCCACAAGCAAAAGCGCGACATGATGCCGAAGGCGATTTTCCCGCCGGGGCGAACCCGCTCCGCCAGCCAACGCGCCAGCGCATGACGATCATGCACGCAGTTGACCGCCCCAAAATTCGAGAATGCATGATCGACTGTCGGGGCGGTTTCACTTAAGCCGTTCAAATCGAGCGGCATCAGGGTGACATGCGGCTGATCCGCCAATTTTGTTCGCGCCGCGCCGAGCATACCCTCGCTGGCATCGGTGGCGATCACACATACGCCGCGCCGCGCCAACCTGAGCGCATCTTCTCCTGTGCCACATCCAAGCTCAAGCACGGTTTCACCCGCATGAAAGAGACGGTTTAGGCGGGCGTGAACACGATCACGGAGATGACGCGCGATCACATCTTCCGTGAAGTCGTGATCATAGGTGGGTGCGAGGCGATCAAAGCTGGATGACATGGCGCAGCGTTCGTGTAGGTTGTTCGCGTTCGCGGCGGGTGAGCCACATGCCAGCGCGTCCGATGCGTGCATTTGCCGCCCATTTGATCCGCCGCTGGAGCGATGTGCCGCCGTTGGTGTTGGCGCGGTGGAGTGCAACTTCGCTCACCATCCAGCGCGTAGCGAATCGGTAATAGCGCCGCGATCCGCGTCCGGCAATCGTCAAATCGCGGTCGCTGCGTTGATCCCATGCTTTGTCGGTCAAAATGCGGTCTTCGACCTGCTGATAAAACGGTGTGCCTTTGATCGGGTAGGCGACCGTCGTCAGGAAAATATCGGGATTGCTCTTTTTGAGGTGTTCGACCGTTTCTTCAAGGTCTGCGATCGTCTCGCCATCGTAACCGAGCATGATAAACATTCCGGTTTCGATGCCGTGATTGCGGAGCAGATGAGTTTTCGCCTGTACGTCGGCGGCTTCAACCTTGCGCTGCATCGCATCGAGGATGCGTTGTGATCCGCTCTCCGAACCGTTCCATAATCGAAAACAACCCATATCGGCAAGCGTTTGTACGACTTGTTCGTTGAGGCGATCCGCCCGCGAAATGCATTCGAATGGAATGCGAACGCCGCGCTTTTTCAGTTCGTCGGCGTACTGGAACAGCCAGCGGTGATTGATCGCAAAGACATCATCCGCATACCAGATCATATCCGGGTTATAGCGCTCTTTCAGATGGAGGAGTTCATCGGCGGCATCAGCAGGGGAGCGGCGGCGGTGTGTGTTCCCGTAGACGGAATGGCTGCACCATGTACAGGTATATGGGCATCCCCGCGCCTGAATCACGCTGATCGAACTGTTTCCGTGATGGGTTTTCCACACGTTCATATAGCGCGGGAGATCAATCGCTTCGCGATCTGCCCACGGATGCGCGCTCAAATCGGCGATAAAAGCTCGCGGTGCGGTTTCGATAATGGCGTTGTCACCCATAAAGGCGATTCCGTCGATCGCCTCCAAGCCGTTCATGCCGTGCTTGATCAGATGCGGGATCAGCGCTTCGAGCGTGAGTTCACCTTCACCGCGCACGATCACATCTGCGCCGCGCTGGAGATACTCGGCGGCATAATAAGGCGGCTCCGGTCCGCCAAGTATCACGCGCCCGCCGTACTGCTTGACGATGTGAATCATCTTTAGCACGGCGAACTTGGTCATCAAGTTGGTGTAGATGCCAACGAGCGCTGGACGTTCGCGGACGATCAGCGCGGTAAAATCCTCAAGACTGGAAAAGGTCGAATCAAAGACGCCGACGCTGAAGCCTTTCGACTTGAGATACGATGACAGGAACAAAATCCCCAGCGGGGGATAAGGCTTCATCACCGCTTTTTCGTGCGGGTCGTCATTGAGGAAATACCCATGCGACAGGAGAATATCCATCAGTCGCACGCCTTATTCAAGAGTGAAACCGGTCGCCTGCTTGATGTGTTCGAGGATGCTGTGAAAGGCTTCTTTGTCGGTCATCCACATGATCATATGCACCGCGCCCCCCGCGTGAATTTCGATGAAGGTCGAATCGCCTTCTTCAACATGTCGGAAGCGTGTCGCTTGATCGATGTCGAAAATTTCGGTGATGTTGTCTGCATTCTTGTACTTAATCCACGTCGCCATACCAATCCTTCTCGTGAATACCTGTTTCCAGTGGAACTGAGCATAAAAGCATTATCGCAAAGGCGCAAGGACGCAAAGGCGCAGCGTTTATCACTTTTTCAGCAAATCCGGCTCGTGCGGGAGTGCGGCGAGTGCATCGAGTTTTGCGTGGGCGGCGGAAAGCGTGACGCGATGATAAATCATGCTTGCGGCGCGCTTGAAATGCGACGGACGCAGCGCGGCGGGGTTTTTCAGCACCGCCCGCAGATCATGCGCTGTTTTGCGCGACCGATAATCCTTATGCACGACGGTGTGCAGTTGACGGTAAAACTCGGTGCGATAGGTTCCCCGGTAAAGCATGGCGAGGTCTTCGCTGTCCACCCAATTGGCGCGTTCACCGAGTTCGTGTTTGACGGTTTCATAAAATGATGTGCCGGGGAGGGGATAACTTACGCTGATGCCGATGTCATCCGGCAGCAGATCGCGCACCATGTTCAACGTAAGTTCGATGTCCTCGCGGGTTTCGCCCGGGTAGCCGAACTGCAAGAAAAATGCGACTTTCACACCGTTTGCGCGGAGCTTGCGCGCCGCTTCGTAGATTTGCGTGACGGTTGTGCCTTTTTCCATCGCATCGAGAATCTTCTGTGATCCGCTCTCCGCACCGACCCAGACAATCTGCGCGCCTGCCCGTGCCAGCGCCGAAATTGTGTTTCCGCGCAAGAGCAGATCGACGCGGTTCAAGCTTTTGAACGGGATATGCACGCCCAGTCGATCGAGTTCGTCGGCAAACTGCTCGATCCAGCGGTCTTGAATGCCCATGATGTCGTCCATAAACCAGATGTGATCCGGCTGAAAATTTGCTTGCAGCCATTTCATCTCGGCGGCGACGTTTTGCGGCGATCGGACGTTATAGCGCTGACCCCAGATCGGCTTGGCGCACCAATTACAGTGGAAAGGGCAGCCGCGCGTCGTGACCAGATTCATCGAATAATAGCCGTGATGTTCGATCCAGATCGCGCGGTATTTGTCGCGGTCAACCAGATCCCACGCCGGAAACGGAATCGAATCGAGACTGTTGATCACGGGGCGCGGGTAGGTCTTGACGATCGCGCCATCTGATCCACGATACGCGAGGCTTTTGATCTGATCGAGCGGCGGTGCTTCGCGTCCTTCCAGATGATCGATCAATTCGCGCAGTGTAAAATCGCCTTCGCCCGTCAGGACGTAATCCGCGCCGTGTTCGAGATAACGATCAGCGTGATCGGTTTCGTCCGCACCGCCGCAGATCACGATACAGCCGCGCTGTTTCGCCATCGTGATCATCTCGAAGGCGGCTTCGCGCATGCGTAACAGGCTCATCTTGCTGAGATAATTGAAGTTGTCTTCAAACAGCACGGCGTATTTCGGCGTGTGCTGATCGAGTGCTTGCGCCCATGCTTGAGTCGACTCGGCAAGCATTGCGTCGAATAGGGCGATGGTGTAACCACGCTCACGGAGCAGACTCGCCGCGTACAGCGTGCCGAGCGGCGGATAGGGCTGCATCGCCTGAAAAAGTTTGGGATCAAACCGGAGATAGTAGGATTGACCAAGTAGAATCTGTGCCATTAAATCATAACCACGCCGCTAGTTGACCTTTCCCATTATCTCTAAACCGGGTTCTTTAAGCGAACAGCGTTTGATCTGCCGCGCAAGCTGCACATTGATCGATTTCGGCACGCCATCAAGTGTCGCTTCGACTGTTTTGATGTGCGGGAACTTTTCCATGAGTGCGGGATCACCAATTTGCGGAACTCCGCCGCGCACGATCAGCGAAAGATCGGCACGATGGAGGCGATAGATTTCGCTGCCTTGTGGATGGGCGATCCAATCGGCGGGCGCGCCGGGCTTGCAATACCCGTACAACGCGTCAATGAGAGCGAGATGTGCCCCGTCGAGAACGATCATGCGGTGAAGTAAGCGTTCGGGATTTTCAAGACCCTGCACGCACAGCACCGCGTATGCCGCCCGGATTTCGTCCAAATAATCCCCATCAGCGGTCAGACGCGAATCGCTGCCTAACCCCAATGTATTCACGTTCGCACGGTTGTCAACCAGATCAACATCGATAGTCTTACCCAATAGGTAAAGATTTGTGGATGGGCACCAGATGAAGCCCTGCACCCCATCTCGACTCAAACCAGCTTGGTAAACGTCTTCGGCAGTCATTCCGACACAGTGAATCAGGATAACCTTCATATAACTGGATATGCCGAGCAGCATTTTCAACCGTTGATATTCTCCCCCTGCTTCTTCGTCCGTTCCTTCGGCAAGGTGGATGTACCAATTCGTGTTGATCGGTTTGCGCGTATATGAGCGCTTGATGTCTGCTTCGCTCGAAAAGTGGAGGGAATGTGCCCAGGCGTAATCCCGAATGACGCGCACAGGAAAATCTGGCGCGAACAGCGGTTTATGCGGTGGGTTGTGGTGAATCACCGTGAGCGCGCCGCACAGCAGGTTTTTGAGTCCGCCGATGAAGCAGCGATCTTCCAGGGGATAGGCGCGTAATTCT
>CALBRY010000670.1 GCA_937927665.1 uncultured Chloroflexota bacterium | reverse complement strand
AACGCGCGTGGTGTAGCTGTCGCGGTTCAGTTTGGAAAGGAAGCACAGCGCCATATCCGCACCGCAGATCGCTTTTACATAATCATCACCGAACACAGGCTGAATCGGGAAATAGGATGCGGGAAGCCGCCCCAGATATTCCGGTTTTTTCCACACTTCGCCGTGTAAATGCAGATTAATCCCCGCCTCAACCAGATCAGCGAGATAATCCGTACGTCCGTCCTGCTCATAATGCCCGATAAAAACCGCTTCACAGGCGAACCGCTGACGTTCCGCTTCGGTTAATTCAACGGGTCGGTGCAGCTCAGGGATGTAGTACATCGGCGAGTAATGAACTTCTTTCGCGCCTGCATTTTTATAATCGATCAGGTTTTGCCGCCGCACCACAAAGCAAATGTCATACTTGGGAATGCTAGGGTGAAAATGCGCCCATTTCCGCGTGTGTTGGCTCAACCCGAATGGATCATCTTGATGATAAGACACTACCAGCGCGCCAGTATCCCGCTTAATTCGCTCGATTGTTTCCGGTCGAATCAAGTTTCCTAACCAGATGGCGACCACATCGGGGCGGTGTTTGCGGGCAGCTCTCAGAAGCTGGAAATTTGTCCATTCAAGACCAGGTCCCGCCATAAATTTCCACTGAGCGCGTCCGATCTTGTTTTTTGGAAAGTATTGATGCCATGAGAACCGGATTACTTCCGCACCCGCACGCTCAAACCCTCGCGCACATGCCTCTTCATAATGGGGGTAAAAAAAATTCCCTGCAAACAGCAGCTTCATAGCGTGGTTCGTCCTTCGTATTTAGCTGATAAACCGCCTCCCCGCCTTTGTCGCTTGCGCTGGAGATTGGTATCGGATAAGCCCTCGGAAGGGCTCATTTTTTCTCAATCAGTGGGGTAGCATTTGTGGGCTGAATTCTTGCCCGTACACGCGGAGTTTCTGGCACTGCTACAAGCGGGAGTGCGATATCCTTCTCGTAATTTGCCACGATCAAGCCAAGCATCAACCAGAAGAACGGTCCCGAATTCGTATTCAAGAAAGGTTCAAAGATGCCTGAAACAAGATAGCTGATCACCGCCAAACGCACCGCCATTAACAAGCTGGAAATGTCCTCATCGCTTTGGATTTTGATTCGGTTCATAGCAAGCGAGCGCACGATCAAATACATCAGTAGAAGCAGCCCTACGAATCCGAACTGCACCCCCCACTGCAAAAACATATTGTGCGCGTGCGGAATGTGGAGATCGCCAGAGTAATCGAACAGTGCGCCGAATCCCATCCCAAACGGATAATCCGTCATCGCTTGGAATGCTACTTCCCAGATATACCCGCGTGATTCGTCCAAGATGTCAAACGCGGAATTGGCATCGATCCCGCCGCCTGCTCCCATTGTCGCAGTCGATGATGTTTCGACAACTTCTGAAAAGCGGCTCAAACCAACTTCCAGCAAGCCAAACGAAGTCAGCACGAGAAAGAGCATAAATCCCGCGATGAACACAAGCATGAAGTTGTTCACGCGGTTTTTCCGCTGCTCATACATGAACACCGCACCAGCGGCGGCGATCGCCAAGTACGAGGCGCGTGTTTGCGCGATCCACAGCCCGACGAAGATCAACAGCGCCACCCCACCCGCGATCACCCGCCGCGACATGCGGATCGGGTTTGCAGGCAGGATAAACGGAACCTGCATCATAAAGATTGCTGTCAAGATCACCGACGCGCGCGACGGCTGACTAAACAAGCCCGCATAGCGGAACACGGGAATGCTCGGCAGGATGGTGAACACCGTCGAAGTCATGCTGTATGGCAGGACGTAGCTCAGGATCAGCGTAATCGCATGGAAAACACCAACAGCGCTAAACGCCCAAATGATGTGAACGAAGTCTTTTTGACGCCACGGCACGCTGGCAATTACGATGAACAGGATCATTGACTCGAACACGAAGCGCGCTTGCCCGAACTGTGACCCGTCTAACTGGAACATCGAGAAATTCCCGATGATCATCGACATCGCACTGAACACGATCATGATCGTGGCAACACCGTGATACCACCGCGATTTGATACGCAGCACATGCACCAAGAAGGCAAGCGCGAACAGCGCAAGTATTCCCAGTGTCACCACTTCGATGAAATACGGTGCTCCGGTGGGGTTCATAATGCCGAACGTTGGCGCGGGATACGAAAAGCCGTTCAAGCCGAATCGCATTTCAGGGAGCGCATACGCCAGCACAAGCAGCTTACCCAATAACCGGAGCAGATGGATGGTTGCGGGAACGGCGGTTTGCTCCGGCTGTTGTACTCTAGTCGTCATTCGCTTCTAAAATCCCCATCCATCGCGTGAGTTCGATCAAACGCTGCGTCCATGTATGCTGTTTTATACAGCGATCACGCCCCGCTTGCGCCAAAATCTCAAGCTTATCTTTATGCTCCAGATAGTAGCGGATCACTTCAACAGCGTCAAAGACACCGCGATAACACAGAATTTCTTGACCGATATTAAACATCCACGCGAGTTCAGGATCAAATGTGGTCAGGTACGCGCTCCCGGAAGCCGGAACATCAAAATCGCGCCCTTTCAAGCACGTAATTTGATCCGAAAATGCTACGCCGCCGAAACCGAGATTGATCCACGACTGCTTAAACACGCGCAGCATGTCATCATCGCTCAGTGCGCCATTTTTCCAACCGGGACCAAAACACTCGATCGGCACGCCGTTCTTTTGCAGTTCTTGAATAAACCAACTGCGCGCCCCGTAATTCTTGCCGACAAACGTCACTTCATACTTCTTCGGCTCATCCCATGTGCTGCCCAATTCCGGGTTACAGCCTTCTGGAAAATAGAATGATGCTGCACCTTCTGCCCGGTACCAGCGCAGCGTCTCAATTGAGTTGCTCAAATGCACATCGACTGACCCGATCAACGGCTTTTGTCCGTGCGGGTGCGTCGATTTGGGATCAGAAAGATAGGTGTGTTTATCATCCAGCCACATCAGCGAAACAGGAACACCGCCCGCCCGCATCTTTTGGAGTGTCGCCGGATCAAAATGCCTATACGAGCCATACGCGAACACCAGATCGAACGGCTTTTCAGCGTGCGCTTTTTCAAAGCAGTCAAGCACATCGTGCTGAAGTTCGGCGCGCCATGTTTCACTGCTGCCGCTCCGCTTCATGTAATCGCCATAATTGAACACGACAACATCCATATCGCGTTCAAGCACAGGGGTAAGCGTGCGATGTTCCCAATCGCGCGAGACGATCACATACACACGCAGATCGGCGGCGCGGCGAACAGGCGGCGCAGTGCGAAGCAGCGGCGGCGGTTGATTGCTCACACGCGGCATCCGCTGATAATACTCATTCCGCAGCGCGAGATATTCCTGTTCCTGCTGGCGACTGCGCCACATCCGAATCGGGCGG
>CALBRY010000669.1 GCA_937927665.1 uncultured Chloroflexota bacterium | reverse complement strand
AACCACCACAATCCATCTTCCGATCGCCCGTACAAATCGATCACCGAGCCGAACGGAATCGTCATCAACGTATTATCCGGCGCGTTGATCTGCTCCGGTGAAGAGCGCAGGCGCAAATTAAACTCCACCTGTGCCAGACACGGTGTAACCAGTGTTGCCGTGGCGGTGGGTGTGCGCGTCGCAAACCGTTGAGTCGTCGGATACGGCGTTTCGGTTGGACGCGGGGTGCGCGTCATCGAAGGCGTGCGCGTTGGTGTCGGTTCGCGGGTATCGGTTGCCGTCCACGTCGCGCTGAACGCTGTCGTCGGGGTCACCGGCGCGATCCCTGCCGTTTCCGTCGGCAGCGCTGTCAGCAGCGTGGTAAAACTCGGTTCAGTCGGATCACCCGGCGCGGGTGTCGGTCTGCCGAACTGCCGCCCCAACTGCGTGATATCGCTGTTCACCGCGATCCGCACAAAAAACCGCATCTGCGAGATCGCCAGCGCCGCTTGTGCCATATTGATCTCGCCCCGCGAAAGCGAATCACGCGCCGCGTCTTGCATCACTACTGTGATCCCGTCAATCACCCGATCAACATCCCCGCCGTACTGAAGCACCAATTCCGAGAGGGGAATTCCTGTTTCTAACTGTCCCAAAATGATCGCCGGTTCGACCGCCAGTTCTGTCGTCACCACGCCGATCACCTGCACGAACAACTCCCCGAAGCGTGCTTGCGCTTCGGCAGCAGTCGCGGCAGCAATCACCGTTGGATCAACCGTGCTTTCCGCCTCCGCTGTGATCGCAGCCTGAGCGACTTCGGTTGTCGCGCTGTCTTCCGGTGTCAGCGTAAAATACACTGCCACCAACGGCACGGTCACTGTCGAAAGCAGTACCCACCCGCCCGCGAACAGCATCAACAGCCCGCGCGATCCCTTCCAGCGCTGCGGACGAAAAAGCTCAAGAATCAGGATCAGCACGCTTGACCCAACCGCGCCGAGTCCCAAATACTGCGCCAGCGTGATCGCGCCATAATCACCCGCTTGCGGATCAGCGGCGAAGATCAAGCCCACCAGCGCCACCAGCGCCATCATAAAGGCGAGGGTTAAATCCCAGAAGCCGACCTTTTCGGCTCGGCTGAGCGTTTTAATCAAGTTATTGAGAAACAGCAGCACGGCGAATAATCCGCCCACTGCGATCAATAGGAGTGCCAAACTATACTCCTCATATGCGGTTTATCCTGTTCATTGTACGAGGAGAACCCCTTGAAAGTCGTAAAACTTACCAAGTGTTAACAGCGCCGCCGCTCATCTTGCGTTAAAGTCGTCTGCGTTTCGCATCTTTAACCACGAAAAGGAGTTTTTCAGTGGCATCCAATCTGGATACCCTCGCCGTCAACACGATCCGCACCCTGTCAATCGACGCGGTGCAAAAGGCGAACAGTGGTCACCCCGGCTTGCCGATGGGCGCTGCACCGATGGCATATGCTCTTTGGTCGCGCCACCTGCGCCACAATCCGCGCCACCCCCATTGGGCGAACCGTGATCGCTTCGTTCTGAGCGCTGGACACGGCTCAATGTTGATCTACAGCCTGCTTTACTTGACAGGCTATGATGTCTCACTCGATGACCTGAAATCCTTCCGCCAGTGGGGCAGCATCACCGCCGGACATCCGGAAGTTCACCTCACCCCCGGCATCGAGACAACCACCGGACCGCTCGGACAAGGCGCGGCGAATGCGGTCGGTTTCGCCCTAGCCGAATCGTTCCTCGCGCAGCATTACAACCGCCCCGGCTTTAACATCGTCGATCATTACACCTATGCGCTTGTGGGTGACGGCGATCTCATGGAAGGGGTCAGCGCCGAAGCCGCTTCGATTGCCGGAACATGGAAGCTCGGCAAGCTGATCTATCTCTACGACAGCAACAACATCACGTTGGATGGCGGCACCAACATGACCTTTACCGAAAATGTCCGCGCCCGTTATGAGGCTTACGGCTGGCACACCCTCCGCGTTGAAGATGGCAACGATGTTGACGCCATCGACGCGGCGATCAAAGCCGCCAAAGCCGTCACCGATCAGCCGACGCTGATCGAGATCAAGTCGATCATCGGCTACGGCAGCCCGAATAAACAGAACACCAGCGAAGCACACGGATCGCCGCTCGGCGCGGACGAAATTCGATTCGTCAAAGAAGCATACGGATTCC
>CALBRY010000668.1 GCA_937927665.1 uncultured Chloroflexota bacterium | reverse complement strand
AGGCGAGTATTACACGCTGATGCTATTCACGATCAGCGGCATGATGTTTATGGTGAGCGCGAATGACCTGATCGTGATTTTCGTCGCACTCGAACTGCTGAGTATTCCGCTCTATGTGCTGTCGGCGTTCCGCGCGCCTGAAGTCAAGAGCGAAGAAAGCGGTATGAAGTATTTCATCCTCGGCGCGTTCGCAAGCGCGTTCTTCGTGTACGGCGCGGCGCTCGTGTATGGCGCGACCGGAACGACGAATCTGCCGCAAATCTTCCAGACGATCAGCACGCTGGACTTGAGCCAGAATACCAATGTGATCCTGCTGCTGCTCGGCGGCGGCTTGGTGTTGGTTGGCTTGGGCTTCAAGGTGGCGGTCGTGCCGTTCCATGCGTGGACACCCGATGTTTACGAAGGCGCTCCTACGTCGGTGACGGCGTTCATGAGTGTTGGCGCGAAAGCGGGCGGTTTCGGCGCGCTTTTCCGCGTGATGATCATCGCGCTGCCCTCGTTTGTGATTATCGACGGCGCAAACGCGGCTTGGCAGCAGGTCGTATGGATCATCGCGGCGGCAACCGTAATCCTCGGAAATCTGGTGGCGATCGCGCAGACTAACGTTAAGCGTCTGCTGGCGTACTCGTCGATCGCGCACGCCGGATATATCATGATGGCGGTCGCGGCGGCGGGAACACAGGGCGTCAGTGAAATGGCGGCGAATGCCGCGCTGATCTACCTGCTGGCGTATGCCTTCACCAATCTGGGCGCGTTCGCGGTGGCGATGGCGATCGAAAAGAATGACGGCACAGGCACGAATATCGAGGACTTCAACGGACTGGCGAAAAGCCGACCGATCCTCGCCGTGATGATGACCGGGTTCATGCTCAGTTTGACGGGAATTCCGCTCACCAGCGGGTTTATGGGGAAACTGTTCGTGTTTCAGGCGACGCTCGATGCGGGGCTTGTGCCGCTGGCGGTGATCGGCGTGCTGACCAGCATCGTGAGCGCGTTCTATTACGTGCGAATCGTCCTGAATATGTACTTCAAAGAGTCGGCAGGCGATGAAGCGGCGGGCGCGACTCCGTACCTGACATGGGCGATTTATGCGGCATTCGCCGGAACGCTCATTCTCGGTATTCTGCCCATCATCGTCACCGGGTTGACCGAAGGCGGATTGTTCGCAGTCATCCCGTAAGCGGCTTCACATATCATTAGCTGTACCCGCAGAGGCGAACCATTTGAGTACCAAAATGGTTCGCCTCTGTTGATTCGATTGGCATGATGTTGTAGGTTATGCTTTGTCTGTCCGTTCTGCTTTGTTGATCTCGCCTGCCACATGGATACCGCGCCGAACCAGATCGGGGATTTTTACCTCAGCACACCGATCGCCAATCGCTCGGATGCCGTTGTTTATCGCGCCCATCAGCAATCGCTCGATCGCGAAACTGTCGTCAAAGTCATCTCGTGTAACGCTGAAAATACGATAGTGCTGCTTGAAAACGCACGGCGTCAGGCGGCGCTCGAACACCTGCATATTGTCCCAATCTACAGTTACGGACAGATTTCACAGGCGGTGTATATCGCCATGCGCTTGATGCGCGGCGGTTCGCTTGCAGACGCGATGGCAGTGCGGCGGGAATTTTCGGCGCTTGAGATCGGGCGCTGGCATATGCAGACGCGATCGGCGCTGCAATATGCCCATTTGCGAGGATTTACGCACGGGCGCATCAAGCCCACGAATATTCTGTTTGATGAACACAATAACGCCTATCTTGCGGATTTTAGCCTGAGTGCACAGACTTACGCGTCTATCGCTGCTGATTTCGAGGCGCTGGATTCGCTTTTCAAGCGGATTGGGCTGACGCAGCAGGCACAAATGACCGCGAGCCGAATCACCCAGACCGCCCCTGTGCGCCGCGCTCCACGCCCGAATGAGCGGTTCAAGCGGCGCGTGATGCGTGCGGGCGTGGTACTGGCATTAATCGCCATCACGGCGCTTTTGTTCGATCTTGTGCCGGGTTTCTTCGCCCTCTCACTTGAACCGCCAACGATCCTTGCCGGGGAAACTGGCACGCCAGAAGATGTGATCCCCTCGCGCTTGGAGATTTTGAGAGCACAAGCACGGGTCACAGAGAACAGCGGATTTATCGCCTATATCGCTTGTTCAACGGAAAACGAAACGCAAGCGGCGCGCATCCGCGAACTTACCGAAATGACGGCGGCATATCAGGTGCCGTTTCATGCTTATGATGGACTGTTGAATGAATACCGGTTTATCACCCAATTTGAGCGCGCACTCGCAGAAGGTGCGGCGGCTATTCTGGTATGTCCGCTGACTTTCGAACTTGATGAGTCGGTGGCGCGTGCGCGTGCCGCGGGTGTTGCGGTGATCAATCTTGGCATAGAAAGCGGTGCGGAGGGGACGATCAATGTCGGGATCGACGCGACCGAATTGGGGCGCAGTGCCGCCGCTCATGCCGCTCAGATTAGTGCGGAAGAATACGGCGGACGGGCGCGCATCGCGGTACTAGGGATTGGCGCGCTTGATGCGGAAAGCGGCAGAACACGGGGCATTTTCGATGGGCTGGCAGCTTATGCGCCGTTGGCGGAGGTGACCGGTTTGTTTCCCGGTGATACCCGCGAGATTGCGCGCGCCTCGGTTGAGTCTATGATCCGAAATGGCAGACTGCCCGATCTGCTGGTGTGTTATGCGGATGTGGCGACGTACGGCGCAATCGAGGCGCTGCAAGCGGCGCATATCCCCCCGGATCAGGTGCAGATTGTGAGCATCAATGCGGAATCATTCGCATTGAGCTATCTGCGGCATAGGGTTTACCTGCGCGCTACGCTGTCGATGAACCGCACAGCAGGCTCTCAGGCGGCGGTCGATGCGGCGATCAGGATGCTTGGCGGCGGGACTCTCCCCGAAACGGTGATCGTTCCTCCCGGCGCGATCATCGCGCATGTGGACTGATATGGGCTAACGGAATCCGCTACAATTCCACCAGAATCCAATAAGGGGTTGAAGTTTATGCGCCGTGAACGTCTCGGCTTGCTGTTCATTTTGTGTTCGATTACGGGGTATTCTTTTCTGCCTATCTTCGCCGCTGGTTTGCGCGATGCCGGGCTTCCACCGATTGAAACGACGTTCTGGCGTTACTTATTTGCGCTGCCGTTCTTTTTGTTGATCGCTTTTTCAAAACCGTTTTCGCCGTTTAGCAAACCGCTGCCGCGTATCGGGTTATTTCTGGTCGGCTTCGGGCTGGCAGGTGAAGGCTTGGCGGCGTTTATCGGGCTGCAATACATCCCGGCAGGGATTTACCTCGTACTTTTCTACACTTATCCGGCGATGACTGCGCTGTTTTCTTCGTTTTTGGGTGAACGCCTGAATGCGGTCGGTTGGTTTGCGCTGGCGCTCACGCTGATCGGCGTGATGCTGACGGTCGCTGATTTCGAGTTGGGATCAAACCCTGATTTGTGGCTCGGCGTGGTGTGCGCGCTGGTGAACGCATTTCTCGCGGCGATTTATTTCATCGCGATGGGACGCTTGCTCAAAGGACACACAGCGACGGTTCGCGCTGGTGCGTATACCGTGAGCGGTTCGCTGGTCTTTCTGGCGGCGCTGGCGGTCGGCGGCGGCGTGATTAACGGAACTGGAATCGCGGTTCCGCAAGGCGTGAACGCGTGGGCGAATCTCGCGGCGCTGGTTTTGATCAGTACCGTGATGCCGATCATCATGCTCAATAAGGGGATTCAAGCGGCAGGACCGACACGGGCGGCGATCTTCGGCACCATCGAACCGCTGCTGACGGCTGTACTGGCACAATTGATCCTGAGCGAGATGATGCAGCCGATCCAATGGGTCGGCGGCTTGCTGGTGATCGCCAGCGTGATCCTGCTTCAGCTTCGCGGCGGTACAACCGCCGAGTCCGCACAGCCTGCGCCCGCGCCGATTGTTTCCTGAACGTTTACCACTCATGCGCGCCCAAACTCGTCTCTTTCTGTTTTGCGCGACGGTCATTTTAGCGGCGGCGGCGTTACTGCGGCTGGTTCAGCTTCATGTGCTGCCGCCCGGTCCGCATTACGACGAAGCGGTTAATTTGATCGTCACGCGCACGATCATCGAGGGCGGTGCGCGCCCGTTTCCAATCTTAGAGGCGTATCAAGGGCGCGAAGTCCTTTATTTCTACTTGAATGCCCCCTTCATCGTGCTGATCTACGATGGCATGTTCACGTTCCATTTGACGAATGCATTCGCCAACTTGATCACGGTGGCGGCGTCGATGGCGCTCGGTCGGCTGATGTTTGCGGGTCGGCGCGGCGTGGTGATCGGGCTGGTGATGGGTGTGTGTATGGCGATCGCGTTTCCACAGCTATGGCTGGCGCGCCAAGCATTCCGGGCGGTGACACTGCCGCTCATGCAATCGCTTGCTTTGATCGCATTATGGCGCGGACTGCGCGGGAAACGGCGCTACGGCTGGTTGATCGCGGCGGGGGTGCTGGCGGGCGGCGCTTTGTATACGTACAACGCATCGCGCCTGTTTCCCCTATGGCTGATGATCGGTGCGTTTGTTTTGTTGATCGCAGACCGCCACGCATGGCGGACTCGCGTGCCTCAGGGTGTCGCCTTTTTCGGCGCGATGGTTTTGACCGCTCTGCCGATGGGAATTTATGCGATTCAACGCCCGGATGTATTTTTCAACCGGCTGGCGGAAGTGACGGGCGCGGAATCGATCACGCTCGGCGAGAGTATCCTGCTGCATCTCAAAATGTTTTTCATCGAAGGCGATCCGTATCTGCGCTACAACATGCCGGGTCGCCCGTATATGACGTTGATCGAAGGGGTGATGCTGATCGTAGGGGCGCTGATCGCCGTGTGGCGCTTGAGCCGCCCCGGTAAGCCTCTCGAAAAGGCGGCGTACACGCTGGCGATCCTATCGCCGCTGATGGTGATTCCCAGTGTGATCAGTGTGGGCGGGCTGCCGCCGAGTCACATGCGCTCGTTGGGGATGATTCCCCTGATTTATCTGCTAGTCGGGATCGGGTTTGAAGCGCTGACCGCACGCTTGAAACATCCGCTCACGGGTGCGATCACCCTGCTGATGATCGGGTTGGCGGCGGGCGGCGCAGTCAACGGCGCGGTGTATTTCAATTGGGCGGGACGCGCCGATCTGTACTACGAAACTGATGCTGATCTTGCTGCCGCATCGGAATGGGCGGCAGCAAATCAACAGACGGGTGACATCTTGTATGTGGCGGCAAAAGACCTCGGTCATCCCACGTTCATGATCGCCGAACTTCCTGAGGTGACATGGATCGGCACGGACAGCCTGATTTATCCGCCGCCGGGGCAATCCGGGCTGGCAATTTTCCCGCGCAGCGCTCCACCGCTTCCGCCGTTCGATCGCTGGCTTGAGGCAGGACGCATCGTTTCGGATATTCCACTCGCGCCTGATTTGCGCCCCGCGTTTGAAGTGTTTCGCGTCGGGGAGACAGTGCCGCTGACAGAACTCCAGCCTGTTGATCCTGATGCGCCGCCGCAAAATGCGTTTGTGCGTGCGGAAGGGATTTATGCGCTGTCCGCCGCTCCGGGGCAGACGCTTGATTTGATCATCGCATGGAGCATCCGCGCCGCGCCGCCTGTGGGCGATTTCACACCGCTGGTGCAGATCGAAGATGCGAACGGGTTTGTCCTCAGCCGCGCCGAACCGTATATGGCACAGACGGATCGCTGGCGGGTTGGCGAAACATTCTTTCTGCGTGTTCCGCTCACTGTGCCTGTAGGAACTGCGCCGGGGATGTACCCGGTACGGATCGCATGGGTAGCACGCGCCGCTGATCAGTACCAACCATATCAGCTTGAGGATGGCTCGTCGGGTGGCATCTGGGCGACGGTTGGTGAGGTTACGATCAGCGCACCCGATCAAGCGATCACAGGTGAGCCGCCGATCGAGGTGCGTGTCGAGCAACCGATCGCGCCGGGGGTGACACTGCTTGGTTGGGATGCTTTCCCGCAGACACGCCGCCCCGGTGAAGCACTGCGATTAGTGCTTTACTGGCGGGCAGATGATACGCCCGATCTCCCGGATCAATGGCGGATTCTGCTCGGCGATACGGTGCTTACGGAAAGCGATTTTGATTATTCGCCAGAAGGATGGGCGGTGCTCGGTATTTATGCACAGCGCATCGTGATCGATGTGCCGCGCGATACGTTGTCAGGCGTTTATCCGCTCACACTTGAAGTGGGTGGGGCGGTCGCAGCATTGGGAATGGTTGAGATCACAGGGACACCGCGTGTGTTCACTGCGCCACCGTTCGAGACAGCGCTTGCGCTTCAGTTTGATGATGTGATTGCGCTGCACGGATATACGCTGGAAGAATCGGCGGATGAAATTCGGATCACATTTGTGTGGCAGGCGCGGCGCGAAATGGATGCAGATTACACGGTTTTCGTGCATTTGATCGATAACGCGGGAGAGATCGCCGCCCAGATTGACGCTCAGCCGCTGGCGAATACTTACCCGACTCGCTTATGGTCAGCCGGGGAATTCGTTCAGGATTCTTACTCGTTTCCCAGTATGAATTTTACCGAAATACGCGTCGGTTGGTATTTACAAAGCACAGGCGTTCGGCTAGTATTGCCCGAACAAACGAACCCGCAGCCTCATGATTCCGGAATTATACGGAAACCTTTCTCAGGATAGACAGAAATACAGCTTCCGTATGTCCCAGAAACTCATATATATATTACACCTTGTGTCCTGATATTGAACATGGTATAGTGGTGATGTGTACCGGATAAGGTGCATCGTGTAAATGGCGGAATATGTACTGCAACTGCTTCACGGAAAATCGAATGCAATTGTGATCGGCAGCCCGGGAGTGGAAGGTTACATTCTCGGTCGTTCTGATGACGCGATTCAGTATTCTCCGGATGTTGATCTCGCGACATACGAAGCGCGTGAGCGCGGCGTATCGCGGCGACATGCTGCGCTTGTGCTGTTTTCCGGTGCAATGCACCTGGTTGACCTCGGCTCAGTCAACGGAACCTACATCAACGGCGTACGTCTTGTGCCAGATCACCCATCTCGTATTAGTCCCGGGGATGAGCTTCGATTAGGTATGTTGGAACTTATATTACTCAAACAGAAAGACTAAAGTTCCTTTCATAAACATTCTGATGGCAGGAATGATAGTACCATATGCCTATACGACTATTTACATTTTTCATTTACGATCTCGCCATGTATTGAGCAAGAGTGAACACATATGAACGACTATATGCCTACGCAACTGCGCTTTAATGGTTCGGTCTGGTGCAATCTCGATATTGCGCTCCGCAACCTCGATCAACTCTTCGGGCGTGCCGTACAGCCGCTTGGATTGACGATCATCGAATGGTACATCCTTCGCGCTCTTTACGAGCGAGACGGACAGCACGCGAGCGAACTTGCCCGTGCCGTGGGGCGCGCAGCCACGAGTTTTACCCCGAATCTTGACAAGCTTCAGGATAAGGGTCTGATCGAGCGCCGCCCTGACCCGGCAGATCGCCGCGCCGTGCACATTTACCTCACCAAAGCCGCCGAACAGCACCGCGAAGCCGTGACCAAGAGCGCCGAACAGATCGACGCCCATATCCGCCGTATGTTCTCGGCAGAAGATTTTGCGACCTTCCAGCATGTGCTGGCAATGCTGCAAAACGTCGAGCCGGATTACGCGGATTATAGTGCGCGCAACCGTTAATCGAACTGCGTTGCATTAGAACTCAACTGAAGAAGAGCGCGAAAACCCTAAAGCTAGGGTTTTCGCGCTCTTTTTTTATCTACCCATCACACGAAATGACGCGCTCATTCAAGTTTCGGGCAGCGAAATAAGGACGCGAATCCTGTATCGTCATGAGATCGCCGGGGGCGCAGGTGGTTTGAAAAAACTGTTCAAAAAGACGATGTTCCGGGGGAAATGGGACGTTCAACGCGGGCATGGTCATGTCGGGACTGATGCGCGCATTAGCATCCGCCGTGTTCGATGAATACAGGTTGTATGATAAATAAGCATCAAAAATGCCCACGTAAAACCCGATAGGCGAGATCACCATGAATAGGATCACGCCGATGATCAGCGGGCGCGCGGCGCGCATCACCGCCAGCGGCGATTCCCGCCAGTTCCACCCGTAATAAAATCCTGCGAACGCCAGCGCGACATTCCAACCCCACACCGCCGAGTTGTACCGCAGACCGACTGTGAGCGTAAGCAAAATACCCGTATGCAGCGCGAACGCCAGCACAGCGGCAGGGCGGCGCGTGCGCGGGATCAGAAACAGCACACCGAGGGTGATTTCGGTCAGCGCGATGATCCAACCACCGCTCCCGATGAACCACTCCGGCATAAAGCCTAACAGCGGGCGCATCATGGCGGGTCCGGTGGATGCGATAAAAACCGGACTGAGCAGTTTGTTCACGCCTGCCCATGTCCACATGGCGATCAAATGGGTGCGGGTAATCGTCTTTGCAGTCGGATTGTTCAGCGTCCCCCACATCAGGATCGCCATCGAGATAAATTCCGGCTGCAAGCGCGTTTGATCGGTCAGCATCGCATACGCAAGCAGGAGCGAATGAGCGATCAACCCGACACGGGGGCGCACGATCACCACCACCAGCGAAAGCAGCAGCAGCACCGCCATATCAACGGGCGGGAGCGGCAGGGCGGGCAGCAGCGGCGGCATCGTCCGGTTCTGCCACAATTCCCATGTGAGCAGAATCGTCACTGCTTGACAGCCGATCACAAGCAGACGAAACAGGAATGATAGGCGTTCGGCTGTCAGCAGTTTTTTCATGATCACAATCCTGATGTCTCGCGGACGCTGTATGCGAAATGTGTCAAGAGTTCGGTCAAGCGTTCCCGCCAATACTCGCCCATTTGCATTTCAACTGCCGTCCGTGTGACGCGTATATCGCTCCCAAGCTGACGCGCCAAGCGTTCGCGGTCGATTTCGACAAGATAGGGCAGACGGATTTCCAGCCGTCGATCGCGCATGAGAATTGCGCTTGCATTGGCGGCTTGTGCCAGCAGTTTGACGCGAATCTGAAACAGCAGTCCTTCGACCGCCGCCGGAAGCACGCCGAAACGGTCGATGAGTTCATCGCGCATGCCGTCTACCTCACCGATGCTTGACAGCACACCGATGCGGCGGTAAATCTGCAAGCGCAGCGAAATTTCTGGTATCCAGTCTGTCGGAAGATATGCCGGAAGCGGCAGATCAAGCAAGATGGTGCTGTCGCTGATGTTCGGTGCGGTCGCGGACGGGTGGAATGTGCCGCTTTCGTGATCGCGCTCTCCCTTGAGTTCGGAAACAGTGCGGGCGAGCATCTGGGTGTAGAGATGCAGCCCAATCGCTGCGACATGTCCGGTTTGACGCGTGGAGAGAATATCCCCTGCGCCGCGCAGTTCTAGATCGCGCATGGCGATTTGATATCCTGAGCCGAGGTCGGTGTATTCGGTAAGGGTCTCCAGACGGGCGCGGGCATCTTCTGTGAGCCGGTTCGAGGGTGGGTGAAAGAAGAATGCGTATGCCTGCTGTGCGCTTCGCCCGACACGTCCGCGAAGCTGGTATAACTGCGCTAACCCAAACCAGTCGGCGCGGTCAACGATCAGTGTATTGGCGTTGGGAATATCCAGCCCGCTTTCGATGATCGCTGTGGAGAGCAGAATATCGTATTCCCCGTTGCCGAACGCGGTCATGACATGTTCGAGCAAACGCTCATCCATTTGACCATGCCCGATCACAATGCGCGCTTCTGGCAGGATTTCTTCGAGCCGATCTTTGAGCAGTTCGATGGTGCCAATACGATTGTGAACAACAAATATCTGACCGCCGCGTTCGAGTTCGCGCAGAACTGCCTGACGCACCAGCCGTTCATCAAATTCGCCTACATGCGTGATGACGGGGAGGCGGTCTTCGGGCGGGGTTTGAATCATGCTGATGTCACGCACACCCGCGAGACTCATGTAGAGTGTGCGCGGGATCGGCGTAGCCGTCAGGGTCAGAATATCAACCTGAGCGCGCAGATTTTTGAGAAATTCTTTGTGCTTGACGCCGAATCGCTGTTCCTCATCGACGATCACCAAGCCTAAATCCTTAAATTTCACATCACTCTGGATCAGGCGGTGCGTGCCGATCATGATATCGACTTCGCCCCGTTCAAGCTGTTCGAGCGCGACTTTCTGCTGCTGCTGGGTGCGAAAGCGCGAAAGCATTTCGACTTTGATCGGGAAGGGAGCAAGCCGCCGCGAAAATGTCTCGTAATGCTGCTGTGCCAGAATCGTGGTCGGCACAAGGATCGCAACCTGTTTGCTGTCCATCACGGCTTTGAAGGCGGCGCGTAGAGCGACCTCGGTTTTGCCGTAACCAACATCACCGCAAATCAGCCGATCCATCGGAATCGAGCGTTCCATATCGCCTTTGACCGAACGCACCGCCTTAAGTTGATCCTCGGTTTCGACATACGGAAATGAGGCTTCCATTTCGTGCTGCCAGTGCGTATCAAGGTTGAAGGCGTGACCAACAGCGGCGGCGCGGCGGGCATACAGTGCCAGCAGTTCGCGCGCTTCTTCTTCAACAGCTTTGCGCGCCTTCGTCTTGACTTTGATCCAGTCCGGCTGACCGAGCTTGCTCAACGCGGGCGGTTTATCGTCCGGTCCAACATAGCGCGTCAGGCGGTCGGCTTGGTGGATCGGCACGAACAGCGTATCGGTTCCGGCATATTCGATGACGAGATACTCACGTTCGACACTTTCGAGCGTGCGGCGGCGCAGTCCGGCGAACTTGCCGACGCCATAATCCACATGGACGACAACATCCCCGTCGCGGAGGTCGGCGTAACTTTGTTCTGGCGTTCGCGCTCGCTTGACAGTTTTGCGGCGGCGCGGTTCCGGTCGACTCCAACCGAAAACCTCGGCGTCGGTGAACAGGTGTGTTCCACCGTCTCCGGTTTTGAGCCGCCATCCTTCTTGAAGCGTGCCATCCACAA
>CALBRY010000667.1 GCA_937927665.1 uncultured Chloroflexota bacterium | reverse complement strand
GCCATAATGAGGAAGGCAGCTAACAGTAACCACCAGGGCGCGCGGGCGATCCGGTGGATGAGAATGTTTCGTTTTTGTGGATTTGGTCTGGAAATTTCCATGAGTAGTCGTCAGGATAGAAGCAAATGCCTCTATCCTAACGCGTTTCCGTTCACCTAGAAACTAGGATGCCGGCGTGTAATCGAAGAACCACTTGTTATACAGGAATTCGAGGAAGCCATCATTTTGGACGCTGGCGATCCCGGCGTTGAACGCGGCAGTTAACTCACTGCCGATCGGGAAAACGATCCCGAATTCGTCGCGGGAAATCGGCTCACCGATCAATTCGAGGGCGTCGGCTGTCGTGCCGATGAACCCGGCAGCGGCTGAGGCGTCCGCAGGAACTGCATCCACATCCCCGGCGATCAGTGCGGCGATCAACGCGCCGAACTCATTGAAGACCACGCGGCGATCCTCCGGAACCGCATCCTGTGTCACAAAGAAGCCGGACGTCCCCGCTTGCACGCCGAGGATTAGTCCGTCAGTGGCGGCAAACTCGTCGAGGTTGGTGAAGCGGTCTTCGCCTGCACGCACCAGCAAATACTGATCAAGATTGATGTATGGGTCGCTGAAATCGACGACCGAGCGGCGCTCGTCACGGATGCTGATTCCGGTAATGCCTGCGTCGTACTGTCCCTCACCCACCGCCGAGATCAAAACATCAAAGCTGGTGGATTGGAACACGGGGACAAAGTTCAGCCGGTGAGCAAGTTCGGCGATGAAATCATACTCATAGCCGATAGCGCTGCCGTCCGGACCTTCAAATTGGAACGGCGGATACAAATTTTCGACGGCGATCACCACTTCGCGCCCGCCCAAATCAGGCAGAGAACTGTACAGTTCACCCGTGGTGGCATCGTAATCGAAGAACCACTTGTTATACAGGTAGTCGAGGAAGCCATCATTTTGGACGCTGGCGATCCCGGCGTTGAACGCGGCAGTTAACTCACTGCCGATCGGGAAAACGATCCCGAATTCGTCGCGGGAAATCGGCTCACCGATCAATTCGAGGGCGTCGGCTGTCGTGCCGATGAACCCGGCAGCGGCTGAGGCGTCCGCAGGAACTGCATCCACATCCCCGGCGATCAGTGCGGCGATCAACGCGCCGAACTCATTGAAGACCACGCGGCGATCCTCCGGAACCGCATCCTGTGTCACAAAGAAGCCGGACGTCCCCGCTTGCACGCCGAGGATTAGTCCGTCAGTGGCGGCAAACTCGTCGAGGTTGGTGAAGCGGTCTTCGCCTGCACGCACCAGCAAATACTGATCAAGATTGATGTATGGGTCGCTGAAATCGACGACCGAGCGGCGCTCGTCACGGATGCTGATTCCGGTAATGCCTGCGTCGTACTGTCCCTCACCCACCGCCGAGATCAAAACATCAAAGCTGGTGGATTGGAACACGGGGACAAAGTTCAGCCGGTGAGCAAGTTCGGCGATGAAATCATACTCATAGCCGATAGCGCTGCCGTCCGGACCTTCAAATTGGAACGGCGGATACAAATTTTCGACGGCGATCACCACTTCGCGCCCGCCCAAATCGGGCAGTTCACCATAGACAGGATCGCCTTCTTGGGCAGCAACCGCCGAAGCAAACAGTACAGTCAGTACCACGATCAGAATACTGAGAATTGAGGTTTTGTTTTTCACCGGGTTTCACCCTTGTATACCATATTGCTGTGTCGGACTCTGAAAATGAATATCGCGGATGGTTGTAGATCTTTGTGCTTGGTCAACAACTGGATTTAACGACAGTCACTACACATCAAGCTCGCCTCCCACATACAAAAAGCCGACCTAACAGGTCGGCTTTTGATGATATACACATGTCAAGAGATTGTGTATCACCCCGCAGACGTCAGGCACGAATAACGCGCATATGAGCAAGAACAACATGCGCAGGTGAGGTGCTGAACAATCCAAGTGGTTGATGTTTCCATGCAGTTCATTTTACAACGACCGGAAAAGGAAACGCAAATCGTAGTTTAGGCGATCGATGCCGTTTTCCCTATGCTTGAGGCAAGAAAATTTCTGCTGATCGCCTTGACAGGGTGTGCAAAGTCTCACGATTGCTTCCCACTAGGGCAGCGCGGCGTTGAGCGCGTCCGCATCGGTGATGCGAATCGAGCTGAACAGCGCATCATATAGCGCGAGATCCGGCGTGAAAGCACTGGATGGCAGCGGAGCAAGGTTCGCCTCGAACGCGCGCAGATAATCTGTGTAGGCATTCTCTTGTCTCCCGGTAGGGGCGGCAGGGATCGCGCCTGACGGTAGCTGTGCGGGGAGTTGAATAGCGATCAGGTAAGCGCTGTCGCTGGTGATTCCCCGGTACACGACGGTATAAGGCGTGTCTGGCGTAAAGAGAATGGAATCCTGCGCGAAAGCCGTGACGTAACGAAGCCCGTTTCCGCTGCCAAATGGGATATAGGTGGGTACTCCGGTAAACAGTGCCCGCGCTCCCCCGATTGGCATCTGCGGCGCACCCCCATATTCGCGGATCGCATCAGCCAGCGGTGGTTGGTCGGTGAGCGTCGTTTCCAGCCAATCGGCATCGTAGATGTAGTCACGGCTGGCGCCGAGGTTATAAATAGTGATTCTCGCGACGATATACAGCGGTTCATCATCATACCGGTACAGGACGAACCCGAGCGCACTGGGGTATTCTGTCTGGCGGTAAAGGCTAAACGGGATAATCTCCGAGGTGACTTGGATAAACGGAAGCGCCGCCGGGATCGTGAATGTCACACCGTGTGATTCAACCACGGTGTCGCTGCCTGCCTCGCGTTCGACTGCGACAACCGGATCACGCTCGACGTACGGCACGATGAAATAAGCGTCGGCACTGGCTTCAACCGTCCACCCCCGGATATAGGGTGTGGATACGCGCCGCCAAAGATAGCCATTCGCGCAAACCGGATCTTCCCGTTCGATGATCATGCCTTTGCCCGCCGCGATCTGACCGAGCAGTTCACCGGAGGGAGACGGCTCGGCACGCACATTGTTCGAATCGCCGGGGGTGACGATCGCCATCGGATAATAATCGTCGGCGCTGAACTGGGTAGGCAGACAATCGCCGCTCTGCGCGGCGGCAGGGAGGATGGAAAGGACACTCAGTAGGGTCAGAAAGAACACGATCAGACGGTGTGATTTAACGTGCATCGAAGCATCTCCCAAGGTAAAAATCACGCTGTTCTAAGTTTATTCGGAATTTTTGCAGCGTAGGGAAAGCGATGAAGAAACACCGCTGGATCGTCGTTCCGGTCATACTCCGCGATATCGATGCCCCAAAACACCTCATCCCGGTGCCGCTGGAGCGCGTCCACATCCGGCATGAATCTGCCGTGATGCGCGGTAGGGCGTCGCGGAGTATTCTCCCTCAATTCGTTCGATAAGCTCACATTCTCGTGACGATATCAGCCGTCGGAAATTCGCTTTTTGGCGATTTCATAGTCTTCCTGCGTGATGAGTCCCTGCTGTCGCAGTTTGTCCAACGCATTGAGCTGCTGTTGACCGGAAGCATTGAGGCTGGTCGAGGTGCTTTGCGTCATCTCAGTGGGTAGCTGCCGAAGCGCCTGTTGTACTGCTTGCCCGGGTTTACTCATCATGCCTTGTCGAACTGCGATGAGAAATGGCACAACCAGCAGCAGTCCGCCTAGGCAAAACACCCCGATCGCGTAATTGGCAGGTGTTCGTAAAACGGCGTCTACATCGCGCTCGCGTCCGGCAGCGTTCACACAGAGAAAATGAACTTCGGTATTTCCCTCATAAACGTCATACTGATATTCCAGCGTTTCGTCCGGTTCACAGGCGAGCGCCTGATGCAGCGGTTTCAGGAAGGGTACCAGTGTGTGGAAATCCATGTTGGGAATAACCAATATGGGAACGATGATCGCCGCTGCCCCGCACATCAACAGCAGAGCAATAATGCTTATGATTCCTCGCCACATAACCTTACTCCTCATTAGTGTCCGTTTGAAAATATGCCAGCTCGTGAGCAACCGCTGCGGCGTATGAAGCCCAAATGTCGAACAGATCGGCATTCAGGGACTCATCAAAACGCAACACTGCTTGATCGGCTGGATTTGCTCTTCGGATTTAAACCGCCGCGCGGTGAGCATTGGGAGTGGGTTTGTATAAGCGACGTGTTCTCCATCATACAGGATTTGGATAACAATGCAGCCGACCGTTCTCCCTGCACCGTTCGCGTGGGTGACCATAGACCATACCGGCGGGTACAGTGACACTCATTCGCGACAGCACGGAAAAGGTTGCAGGTTATCTTGCCCCCTTCGCTCAACCTCACCTTTGTCCTTGCGCCAGCGCTTGGCAGGGCTCGAGCGTTGTAGGGACAGGGCATGCCCTGTCCTCCTGCGGTCAAAGGTCAGAATCAAAAAACCCGTCTCAGGCGAGACGGGTCTTAGTGATGGGCAGTAGAGGACTCGAACCTCTGACCACTCCCACGTCAAAGGAGTGCTCTACCAGCTGAGCTAACTGCCCGTAATGCAAAAAATCATAGCCGATCTGCGCCGCTCATGCAAGAGGGAATCAGCGCGCGGCGGGGATTTCTTTCGTCAGGCAGTGAACCGCCCCACCCCCCTTGACCGCCGCCTCACACGCGATCGGGATCACCTGATGATCCGGCATCGCCGCTTGATAAATCCGCAGCGCCGCGGAGTCGCTCGGCAAGCCGAACACGGGCACAAGCACCCGCCCGTTGACGGTCAAGCTGTTCGTGTAGCTCCGCCAGATCGGGTACACGCCCCAATTGAGCGTCACCTGCGGCATCGGCAGATCGATCACCCGGTAGCGCTCTCCGGCGGCGTTCGTTTCGCGCTCGAATACCGCCCGCGCCGCCCGCAGTCGATTCGCATTTTTGAACGGTGTCGCCGCCCCC
>CALBRY010000666.1 GCA_937927665.1 uncultured Chloroflexota bacterium | reverse complement strand
AGTCGCCCATCGTCGTCAATGCGGACGGGGCGTTCTGCCAGCGTGCCAAGTTCCCACACAGTATCAATGTGGATCAGGAACATGATCGGCTTGCCGGGGGCGTTTTCGTTCCACTTCGCCAACAGCATATCACCGACTTTTTCCTGAGGGATGCGGAGCACCGATGCGCCCAACTCGCGGAACTGACTTTCCAAAAACGCGCCCATCTTATCGACGTGTTCTTTGCCGAGCGTGGGCGTTTCAAATTGGACGAGGGCGGTCAGCAGATCGGTCATGCGCGCCTTTTGTCCCTGAAAGTATTGCAGCAGATCAGACATCGTAACCTCTACAGACGAGAAATAGATAGAGGGACAAGGCTGCATTTCCCTTGTCCCTTGAGAACCCTCTTCAATGCCCCGGCTAGAATGGACAGATGTCCTGCGCGGTGTACGTAGGGCTATCGCTGCCATAACGATTGAGCAGCGTCAGCGCTTCGGGACGAGACGCGATTATACTCATGACTTCGGTACAGGCGCTATTCACATTATTGGTGATCAAAAATGCGTTCCAAAACGTGAGCGCTGCCGCTGCATACACGGGCTGCGCCGCCGGATCAGGATACTGTACAAGCACTGCCTGCTGCACTTCGGCACGGCGCGGATCATTTAATGCGCTGTACGCGATCATCAGCCGGTAGAGGATGTAAGGCGGCAGGGCGGTTCTATCATCAGGCTGCCACGCCTGCAAATTGTTATCCGTCAGCGCCACCGTATACAGCGCGGCGGCTTCGGCATATGCGCCATCTGCCAGCCGCTGATCCGCCTCAAATACGATCTGGATCGTGTAGCGCGGCGGGTCAAGCTGGGTGAGGGCGCTGGTATACAGCACCCCATCCCAGTCATACACTGTGAATCCGGTGCGGCGCGGTCCAGTTTCGGCGCTGCCGTCGTCGCGGAATTCTGCGACGAGTTCTTCAATTCGATCCTGATCCAAATCTTCGATGCGGATCGGCGTATCGGTATCGAGCGGGCGCGAGAGCAGGTTCACCATGCGCCGTTCGCTGATATTCCAGCCTGCAAGCTGGCTGCGAACACGACACGCGCCGCTTTCGCATGTTTGCGCGCTAAACAGCACATCGGTCAGCCCATCGGCGTTCATGTCGATCGTTCGCATGATCGCCGGAGCATCTCCGCCGAGCGACTCCCGGTATACCGCTGTGTAACGCGAATCGCGACACCCGAAGATCATCAGCGTGCCGCCGCCGTCGGGCGTGGTCAGCGAAACGATCACTTCCGCGACCCCTTCGCCGGACAGATCGAGGTCGGCACGGACGAAGCCCGTCCCGCCGAGCGCATTCCACACATCCCGCAGATCACGATCGAGCGCGACGGCTGTACCGCCCGTTGCTAAAAATGTCTCGATTGCGCCCTGCATCCCCGCCGCTGATGCGGGCACGGTTTCGATCAGTGCCGCGCTTTCGTTGGGCGGTGGGCATGCTTGAGCATTCGGTGTATTCGTCGGGCGGGCGTTGAGTGCAACCGATGTCGCCGGGTTGATCATGCCGCCATCCAGCGGAATCACATCCGGCGGCGGCAGCGCGGCGCGCAGAATCGCACCGGGCGTCACCGATGGGAAAGGCGGCGCGGTCGACGGTGGCGGCGCGGTTGAGGTCGGCTGACATGCCGCTGCGAAAAAGAGAATCGGCAGAATGAGAAGTCGTTTCATCATGAGGTGGGAGTATAGCATGTTGAAACGCAGAAGGGCATTAACGCAAAGGCGCAAAGACGCTAAGAAAAGCTGCTGCGTTCTTTGTGCCTTTGCGCCTTTGCGTTTACGCTTCTTCGAGTTCCCGCAGCGCGGCTTCGTCGCGGAGCAATCCACGCCAGCGCAGCAGCAAACTCACGAGCAGAAGCAGCATAATCGCAGATGCCAGCCCTAAGCCGAGGAACAAATACGGCTGCGTATCTGGCGTCAAAAAGAAGTCGTTTAGCACGGTGAAATATGCCGATGTGCGGTTGAGCATGTCCGTATCGCCTGAGCCGACCACGGTATACACCGAACTACCGCGCGGACTCCCGATCGCTGTGATTCCGCCGTCATACGTCTGGATTGTGATGCTGCTCGTTCCCTGTGGAATCGTTTCTGTCGTCACCGGGGCTGTGATCGCCGGATTGATCAAGCGGGCAGCTTCGATCATGCCATCTTCGACAAGCGCCGGGTTTTCGAGCAAGTTTTCCCGCATCACGATCAATGGAAGCGCGGCGGAATCACCTGTGTACACCATTGCATAGCGTGTGCCTTCGTATTCCTGTGTGTGAACGACGGCGCGCGCATTTTCGACACTATAGACGAACTGCGTCCATGTCCCGTTACTGAGCTGCAAATCGCGCTGATCGATTGCCGCGCCGGGGGATGTGATTCCCGCATCGGTGAGCGCCTGCGCGGCGGCGGTTGGTGCGTCCATGCCGGGGTATTCGCGCACATAGATCACGTTCGATCCGCTGGTGAATCGGGCGTAGTCCGGCGTACTTTCGCTCGTCCAACCGGACGGGATAAAGACATGCCATCCCGCCGGGCTGTTATAGAAATTGGTGTTGATGTCGAGCGAATTGGCGGCTTCCGGTGTTGATTCGCCTTCTTGGGCGTAGGCTGTCAGCGGCAGGATCAGCAGCAGGGCGAAAAAAGCCCATAAAACGAGTTTCCGCATGGTTTACTGTTCCATCACTTTCATACGCAGCGCCGAAACGCGGTGCGCGATGTTTTCAAGGCGAATACGCCACCAGACCAGCACCCACGGGACAAGGATCGACCACACCGCCGAAGCGAACGCGACTGCGCTCGTGACTCCCGGCGTCGCGTTGAGTTCAAAATCGCCTTGTGATGCCATCATGCTGGCGTCGGTGAGGACGGGACCAATCACCACCGGGTGAATCGTGTCCGGGCGGATACGGATGATCAAGAAGGTGATCAACACGGTGCTGAAGGCGAGAATGCCGTACACCGATGCGAAGCGGCGGCGCGTATCCACGTTATCGATCCCGCTGCGGAGCATCAAATATGCTGCGTAGGTCAGGATCATGATCGCGTCAGATGTGAGGCGCGGATCCCAATTCCACCATGTATTCCAGATCGGGCGCGCCCATACCGAACCCGTCACAAGGTTGATCGCCGCCAGCGCCAACCCGACTTCGACACCGGCGAGGGCGAGCGTATCCCATTTCACGCTGCGGGTGATCAAGTATGCGACTCCGCCAACGACGGTCGCGGCAAAGGCGATGAATGCGCCTGCAAACGATGGGACATGAATATAAAACAGGCGCTGAACTTCGCCCTGTTCGATGTCTGTACCGGCGGCGATCATGCCGAGATACAAGCCGATCAAGACGCCGATTACCGTCAAGATCGACAAGAGGATTAACAGGCGTGATCCCAACCGGTTGGCACGGGGCAGGGATTCGGCGGCAGAATGTGCGGCTGCTGCTGTCATGATGACCTCAACTGAAAAACTCACGAGAATCTGTGTAATTCTACAAAATCTTCATGAAAGGGCAAATGAGAGGACATTTGAACCGCAGAGATAAAGAGAAGGGCATTAACGCAAAGGCGCAAAGACGCAAGGGATTTCATGCTGTTCTTTGCGTCCTTGCACCTTCGCGTCTTTGCGTTGATGTTCTTTTCTCGCTTTGTGGTTAATCGCTGTTCACTCTTCAACCACGAACGGGAACAGGAAGAAGCACATCACGACGAAGATCGCATCGAGCGCGCCGAGAATCTGCACCCATCCGATCCAATCGCCCTGTGCCGATCCACTTAGCGCGCCAGTCGAAGCGCGCACCGCAGCCAAAATAATCGGCAGTGCGACGGGCATCATCACGATGGGCAGGAGCGCTTCACGGGCGCGCGTTTGCACGGTCATTGTCGCTAACAGTGTGCCAACCGTCGTAAAACCGAGCACGCCGAGCAGGAGTGTGAGGAGCACGAACGGATCAAACAGCGATACGCTGTACAGCGCGCTCATCACAGGCAGCAGGATGGCGGAAATCGCCAGCGTAAAAATGTAATTGCCGATCAACTTTCCAACATAGACCGCGCCGCGCCCGATGGGGGCAAGCAGCAGTGCATCAAGATTGCCTTGATCGCGTTCCATCGCCAACGAACGATTTAAGCCGAGGATGCTCGAAAAGATCACCGTCACCCACAGCACGCCGCTGATTACTTCGGTGCGTGCCTCGCGGTCAAGTTCGAGCGCGAATGAGAAAATCAGAATCGACAGCAGGGCGAAAATGCCCATCGCGCCGACGAGTTCACGCCCGCGCATTTCTGCCTGTAAGTCCTTGCGGACAATCGCCATCACGGCTTTGAAGAAAGGGGTTGTTTTCATGGTCGAATCAGCCTCCCGCCGCGACACCGGTCACGCGCCGGTATGCTTCCGCAAGTTGTGACCCGCTCACACCCTCAAGCGGCATATCCACACCGATCACGCCGCGCGACAAAATCACGGCGCGGGTTGCCAGCGCCGCCGCCCGGTCGAGGTCATGGGTTGCCATCAGGATCGTGTGTCCGGCGCTGTGCGCGTCCTTAAGCAGTCCATCGAGCGCGATCGAACCGTCTTGATCCAAGCCTGTATACGGCTCATCGAAGATCAGCACATCCGGGCTGTGGAGCAGGGCGCGGGCGATGCTCAACCGCTGCTGCATCCCGCGTGAAAAGCCGCGCACCAGATCATCGCCGCGCTTGCCCAAGCCCACACGGGTGAGCGCAGCATTGATTTTGGCGTCATCAATCGGTGTGTTATACAGGCTGGCGAAAAAACGCAGATTTTCGCGGGCGGTCAGCGTGTCATAAAGCAGGGTCTTGTGACTAACAACGCCGATCTGCGACCGCACCGCATCGGCTTCATTGGGAAGTTCCCACCCGCCCACGCGGATCGTTCCGGCGGTGGGTTTACTCAGCCCGCACAGCATCCGCATGAGCGTACTTTTGCCGCTTCCGTTATGACCGAGGAGCGCGACAAACTCGCCGCGCTCGACTGTGAATTCCAACTTGCGTAAAACGGGCATCAGCCCGAAGGCTTTCGTTAGCCCTTTGGTTTCGATTAGAGGGGTCATTGTTTCGCTGTCATGATGTCTGCTAGGCGAGATTTCAGCGCGGCGCGCTGCTGTTGATAATCTGTTTCGGTGATTTCACCCTGCTCGTAAGCGGCGTCGAGTTCCGCGATCTGCCGGATCAACCCATCCATCAATGCTTGATCGACGGTGCCGCCGGGTCGTTTCGTTTTTCCGATCATATCCGCCGGTGCGGAACCGGCGCGGCGCTGGCGGTGACGCAGATACAGGAAACCGATCAACAGGATTTCCCCCACCACCACGATGATGATCACGAGCGGCAGGAAATTGGCATCGACCAGATTACCGCTGCGCGATGCGGTATCGAGTGTGCTGCCCGTCACATCGTAGCGGATCACATCCCCCGGCTGAAGCGCCAGCGTTCCACCGTATGCTTGATAGATCGTCTCTCCCAACTGCTGCGGACCGATGGGCGCGAACTGATCGCTCTGGATCGTCGTATCGGTCGGGTAAACGAGCAAACGTCCTTCGCCGTTGAACGCATAATTCAAGCGCTGTTCGAGAATTGCGCCGCCGGAATAGGGGACGATATAGACTACTTGAACGATATGCTCAACATCGGGGATCACCGGCGCGGTATCGATTAACAGCGATTCGTCCTGCATCACGATATAGCGGCTTTCGTCGTTGTAGCCGACGATCAGCGCACCGGGGGGTAAGCTGAACACGAGCGAGATCGGATTTCCGTTTGAGGCAAGCTGACTCGTCGAAAATGCCCGATCCGATGTATTGCGGACGCTGAACACCTGCACGATTTCCAGACTTTCACCGATCAGGGCGACCTGTGTCACCATTCCCGCGATTTCGATCACCGCCGGGTCTTCGGTTAGTTCGTAGATCGTGATCGGCAGATCAAGCGATTCCGCGCCTGCTTGCGGCACGATTACATCGCTGGCGAAAATGCGCTCACGATATAACACCGTCGCCACATATTGACCCGCCGGATCGATCGTCACCGCATCAAAGCGGAATGTGCCATCGTCGGCGCTGGTGGTTGTCAACTGCTGCGGCGTGCCATCCGGCAGGAACACGAACAGCGTGATCGATGCGCCGCTTGGTGGTGTTGTTCCGCCAATCGTTCCCTGTGTCACGCGACCGCTTACCGTTCCCGCGATCAGCGTCTCCGGTTCTTCGGTGGAATCTGGGGCGGCTTGTGCGACGATTTCACGCGGCTCGAATACTTCAACGCCGCTAAATCCGAGTGTGCGCGCATATGCGGCGGCGGCGCGAATCTGCTCCTCGCTCAGGTCATCCCCGAAGGCTGGCATGCCATCGCCGATTCCCTCGTTGATCGTGTTGAACATGACTTGATCGCTGAGGGTAGACATCGCGGCGTGATCTTGCAGGTTGCGGACTTCGCCACCGAGTTCATCGGCGCGGATGCCATCGCCCAAGCCTTCATCCCCGTGACAATCGGCGCAGTTATCGATAAACAGGATGCGCCCCGCTTCGATTTGATCGGCGGTGTAACGCAGCGTATAGGTGTAATACGCCACATCCCAGCGTTCCTGTTCGGTGAGCGCTTCGTTCCACGGCGGCATCAAGTTTTCGATTCGCCCGTTGGTGATCGTTTCGTGCCAATCGCTTGGACGCTGGTCGATCATCGTCGCCGGATCGAGAAACGATGCCACATTGGTGACTTCGCCCGTCAGTACGAGTTCACCATCACCCGCGCCGGTAATTCCATGACAGCGGGTGCAGTTTTCGGTATAGATCGCCGCACCGCGTACCAGATTCGGTGCTTCGACCGGATAGCCGACTTCGGTCGGTGTCGGCGGCAGTGTTGCGATAATGCGCGGTTCCCCTCCTAAACCGCCACACGCGGCTAGGAGCAGGATGAGCAGAGCGTAGGCGGCTAACCGCAAGCGGTGGTGCAATCCGTGTCCTTTCTCAGGGAGATCGAGCTTTGGCGACGGCGGCTTCGATCGCATCTTCAATCGCCCGGTCAACCGAGGCGTTATCCGCTTCTGTCATCGCAACCGGGTGATGCTTCGCGAGGGTATCCAGTGCTTTAAGCGCCTGTACCCCGCGCTGCATCCATATCTCACGCTCGGCAGCGTAATCCTCGTCGCTGATTTTGCCAAGCGCGTGATCTTCCTCCAGATCGCGTAGATTTCGCAAGACCCGATCATAATACACGTTCAAGCGTTCTGTTTGCTTATCGATCAAAAGATCGTCATGCCCGCGTTCTTGTTTGCGGCTGATCAGCGGGAGCGCCGGGATCAACACCGTCACCGTGATCAAAATGATGCCGAGAAGGATCGTTTCGATGCTCACGCTCATGGCGTGGAAGCTCCTTCCGCAAGCAGGGTGTCGATTGTGGCGCGCACGCTCGATTCGGTGACGTACAAATCGTCATCCGTGTTGGCGACCCGCGCATCGGGGAGCATTTGAAAGAAGAAGCGGCGAATATTGCCCGCCTGATCGATGATAAATGTTTCCGGCACGCCGACGATATGATACTGCTCTCGGCTGATCACCGTGCCGATGTCTGCGCCGTTGGGGTAGGTCACCGCAAATTCTTCGATAAATTCCCGCGAATCGCGGTCAAGGTCGGCATATGCGACCCCTAACACGATCACGCCGCGTTCGCGGTATTCCTGCCACAGCGATTCAAGAATTGGCGCTTCATCGCGGCACGGACCGCACCAACTCGCCCAGAAATTGATCACGACCACGCTGCCGCGCAGATCGCTTAAACGGAATGTCTCCCCGTCAAACGTGGTGATCGCAAAATCGGGAGCTTGTCCGCTTGTCGGCTGTGTTTGCTGCTGACGAATCAGCGCCAGAAGAATCACCAATGCGACGACAACCAGCGCGCCGATCAGCACCAGTGACCCGATGCTGAACGGCGAACGGGGCGGAGCAGGGGCGTCATCGGGATTATCCGTCGTGAGCTTTTGAATCAAATCTTGATCGGTCATAGCTCCCCTACCGGATATCTCGTTCGATTATGTCGCGGTATGCCTGATCTGTCCCGGTGGTGCTGATGTTGAGCGAATCGGGTGCGGCTCTGCGTCCGCGCCAGCGCGCAAACGTCAGCGCGCCGATGATGACCGCGATCACGGCGGCGGCGATTGGCACGGCAAACGATAAGGCGCGCAAACCGGGGTCTTGGGGCGCACCGACCACCCGTTCACCAAAGCGGGCGATAAACGCATCAATGACTTCTTCTTCGGTTGCGCCCGCTTGCAGCAGGATCAAAATCTCGTTGCGCCAATTCGCGCATGCTTCGGTGCGGCACGCGTCGAGCGTTTCGCTTTCGCACACCGGACAATATAGGCGGCGCGCAACCCGGTTGACATCATCGGGCGTGATCGGTTCTTCCTGAGCGTTCGCCGCCGGAACAGGCACGGCGAACAGGGTGAGCAAGATCAGCGGAATCAAGAATAGATGTGAAAGCCTTCGTGGGTTCATGCGGCGGCTCCGGCGCGATTGGTGATCGACTCACGGGAGCGTGCGGGCGATTTTTCGTTCGGCAGCACGCTGATCACCGTGCCGAAGATCAAGATGATGCCGCCCCACCACACCAGATTGACGAGCGGATTGAGATAAACTTTAAACGTCGCGGTGATTTGCGAAGGATTACCCGGATCAGGCTGCCAGCCGCTCAGAAGGACATAAAAATCGTTCTCCAGCGTCGAATGCGCGCCCGCGATCGTCATCGTATTCATTCCCTGCGCTTGCGGGTAAAAATCGTGGCGCGGGCGTATCTGAGCAACAACCGATCCATCGCGGATCACCGATACATTGGCGATATCCATAACGCGCCCATCTTCCGCGATCTGATTTTGATCGAGCGAATCGAATCGCATCACATACGCGCCTAATGTGA
>CALBRY010000665.1 GCA_937927665.1 uncultured Chloroflexota bacterium | reverse complement strand
ATCTCGTCGCGGTATTCGGCGGTAGCACGATATTTACTCGTGCGCGGGTGGATCGTCTCATGAGCGGCTTCGATGGCGCGGGTGATCGCCCCATCGCCAACAGGTTCGCCAATCAGCGCCGCTTCGACTGCTCCAGCGCGTACCGGAGTCGGTGCAACCGGTGCAAGCACGATCCGCGCCGCTTCGTAATGTGTGCGGTCGGCGTTCAACTTGATCCACACCGCGCAGCCCATAATCGGCAGCGCGACACCCTGAGGACGCATAATCCGGTTAAAAGCGGTTGCTTCTCCCGGCGCGGTCTTTCGGAAGCGGAACGAAACGAGCAGATCACGGGTGGGATCGATCAGCGATTTACCCGTACCGACGAACATCTCAAGGATGCTCACCCACTGGCGAACACCGTCCTTGATAATCTCAACTTCGGCATCCAGCGCGACCAGTGATGTTGTTCCATCACCTGCCGGGAGCGCGTGCGCGACATTTCCGCCGAGTGTAGCGACGTTACGCACCTGCGGACCGCCGACGACGCCGCAGCTTTCCACCAAACACGTTGCATATTGACGAATCAGCGGCGACTGAACGATGCGTGTATGCGTCACACCGCCGCCGATCGTGATCATCTCATCAAAATCGATCAAGCGGGTCATTTCGGGAATTCGCGTGACATCAATCAACGCGTCTTGCGAAAAATGCGCGCCCGCTTTCGCCGGATCGGTCACTGCGGCGCGCAAATCGACCAATAAATCTGTCCCGCCGCCGATGACGCGCGCCCTGCCCGCATAGCGCGTTAGCAGTTCAATCGCTTCATCGCTCGTCGCGGGCAGATGATAATGCTCCCACAGTTTCACCATGAATTCCTTTTCAAAACAGCTGCTATCACTGCGCGCCCGCCATGAGCGCACCCAATTGGCGAATATCCACGTTTTCGCGCGGCATCTCGCCGATAATGCGCCCTTCATACATCACAATCACGCGATCGCTCAATGCAAGTATTTCATCCAAATCTTCTGAAATCAACAGGATCGCCGTGCCTTTGGCGCGTTCTTCCAGCAATCGCTGGTGAATATACTCGGTCGCGCCAATATCGACGCCGCGTGTTGGTTGTGCGGCGATCAATACCTGTGGTTTGCGTCCCAATTCACGCGCAAGAATCAGTTTTTGAATATTCCCGCCGGAAAGACTCTTGATCGGCGTCTCTGTCCCCGGCGTTTTGATCTCATAATCGCGGATTGCCTGCTGTGATGCCGCTGTGATGCGCCGGAAACGCATGAACAAACCGCCGCGCGCATACTGTGGGCGGGCGTGATCATGCAGGATCAGGTTTTCGGCAACCGAGAAATCTTTGATCACCCCGTCGATCATGCGTTCTTCGGGGATGTATGCCATGCCGCAGTGATGCAGTACCCGCGGCGATTTATTGGTGATGTTCTGCCCGTTTGCCGTGATCGATCCGCCAATACACGGACGCAGTCCGGCGATCGTCTGCGCGAGTTCATGCTGACCATTCCCGCTCACGCCCGCCACACCAACAATCTCACCCGCACATACTGTCAGTGAGACATCAGACAAACCCTTTGCGCCGCGATCATTCAAGGCGTTGACTTTCTCAAGCCGCAGTTTTTCCGCGCCGGGCGTACACGGTGGGCGGTCATACTCCAACACAACCGGGCGACCGACCATCATTTGCGCCAGCACGAGCTTGCTCGCCGCGCTGGTTGGGATCGTATCGACGCGCTGACCATCACGCAGCACCGTGATCCGGTCGCTGATCGCCAATACTTCATGCAGTTTATGTGAGATGAACACGAGCAGATGCCCATCATCGCGCATCTGACGCAGCACACGGAAGAAATCATCCACTTCGCCAGGGGTCAAGACGGCGGTCGGCTCATCCAGAATCAGCAGCGCCGCGCCTTTATACAGCGCACGCACAATCTCGACACGCTGCTGTTCACCAACGGCAAGCTGCCAGATCGGCACATCGGGATCAACCCGGAGGTGATAGCGTTCGCTTAGTTCCGCCACCCGCGACCGCACGCGATTGAGATCGAGCAGTGCGCCGCGTGTCGATTTCATACCGAGCGCGATATTTTCGGCAACCGTGAGCGATGGCACGAGCATAAAATGCTGATGGATCATACCAATTCCGCGCCCGATTGCGTCTTGCGGCGAACGCAGCGTGAGCAGCGACTCATCAACATGGATTGAACCGCCATCGGCGCGGTAAAGTCCGTACAGAATTTTCATCAACGTTGATTTGCCCGCACCATTTTCACCGAGCAGTGCATGAATTTCGCCGCGTCCGTTTACCGCTTCGACGCTGAAATCAACGTTATTGACTGCCAGCACGCCCGGAAAGCGTTTGACCATGCCGCGCATGTGAAGCTGAGAAATATGGGGCTGCTGCGTGGGGAGGGTGTCAGGCATAAGAAAATCTCGTTGTGTGTCCTATGGGGACAAGGCATGCCTTGTCCCCACGCGAATAGATGACTAGAACTTAGCTGCCTGCTTCCGGGGTCGCCATTGGGTCTTCTGGCAGAACAACGATTTCGCCGGAGACGATACCTTCGGTCAGAGCGGCGATTGTTTCAGTGACAATCGAGGCGCTTTCTTCGTCCAGCGATTCGCTCACCTGAATTTCCAAACCGCCGTTCTCAAGGGTGAGAACATATGCTTCACCACCGAGCACACCGCCGCCGATATTTTCGATCATATCACGCAGAATGACGTCCCAGCGGTAAACTTGGAAGGATACGCCCGACTCCGCCGCCAGATCTGCCTGACTGCTCTGCGTTCCAAACCATGCCAGTTCATTTTCCTGCGCGACAGCGATCGGACCGACGACCATCTGCGCCGAACCTGTCAACACGTCCGCACCATTGGCAACATGCGCGGCGGCGGCTTCGGTCGCCAGCGGCACATCACTGAACGACTGAATGTAGGTGACCAGAACTTCAACATCCGGGTTGGCATACGTCGCGCCCGACTGGAAGCCATCAATGTACGCCTTCGCGTCACCAACTTCGATCGGACCGACAACGCCAATCACGCCGCTCTGAGAAATCGATGCTGCCAACACACCGTTGATGAACCCGCCTTCTTCGGCGGCGGCGGTGTAAGCATACACATTCTCAAGACCAAACGTGTTGACATCCGTGCCCCATGCGAACGAGACTTCGGGGAATTCCGGCGCGAGTTCTTCAAGAATTGCGCCATACTGCGAACCGTGCGCAATGATCAGATCGTATTCACCACTGGCTGCCCAGTCACGGAGCGCGACTGCGGCATCATCGACGACGAACGTTCCATCTTGGAAAACGAACTCGAACGCATCACCCATTTCTTCGTCGATCAGGGTGAGCGCGTCAAACATACTCTGGCTAAAGGCGAGATCGTTGGTGGCGCTCGGTGCAACTGCTGCCACGCGGAACACGTCATCCTGGGCGCGTACCGCCGGGATCACCGAAAGAAGCAGCGCGCAAACAACGAGCAGTACGGTACGGATTTTCATGTGCTTATTATCCCCCTTGATTGGAGTATTGGGGCGGATCGCCCGCCCGCTAATCACCTCTCCGAAACGGCTTGGTCAGCGCTGTTGGCTTTTCCGCCCGTTTGGAAGCAAAGACAAGCGCGATGATAGTAATGACATACGGAGCCATCACCGCGAATTCGGATGGGATATTCACGCCAATCGAGCCAATCTGAAGTTGGAGTGCGTTCACGAAGCTGAACAGCAGCGAACCGAGCAGCACGCCCAACGGCGTCCAGCGTCCAAAGTAGACCAGCGCGACCGCGATAAATCCCAATCCTGAGGTTAGATTCTGCTGAAAAACGTTGAGAAGCGCAATCGAAAGCGATGCGCCCGCCAAACCCGCCAGCGTTCCGGCGATTATCACCGTCATGTAGCGCACACGCGCCACATTCACGCCCATCGCGTCGGCGGCTTCGGGATTTTGCCCAACGGCGCGGATCATCAAGCCGAATGTCGTCCGGTTCAAGATGAACGCCGCGATCGGCACAAGTAGAAATGCCGCATAAACGAGCAGATTGTGATTGAAGAAGATTTCTCCAATCACCGGAATATCGGAAAAACCGGGAATGTAGAGGCGCGGGAATCCATCGATGGATACAGGCGTGCCGATCAAGCGTACAAACAGGAGTTCGCTCATCCCCAAGCCGAACAGGTAAATCCCGATGCCGCTGATCCCCTGCTCCGCCTGAAGCGTCACACTGATAAACGCCGTCGCCAAGCCCATCAGCGCGCCAACGATCAACGCGGCAAGCAAGCCGATGATCACACTCCCCGTCGCATAAACGGTATAAAACGCGGCAAACGCGCCCATCAACATCACGCCTTCTAAGCCGAGATTGAGCACCCCGCTTTTCTGACTGAATGTTTCGCCAACTGCCGCGAAAATATACGGTGTCGCCAAGCGCAGCGTGGATGCGAATACGCTTGCGGTGAAAATTTCTTCGATCATGACGGTGTCTCCAGCGGGGCGGGAACAATCGGCGCGGTGGGTTCGCGTTCAGGCGGCGCGCCACCTACAGATCGGCGGCGCGAGCGGCGGTGGACAAAATACTGCGCGCTCACCACAAACACGACGATCACGCCGTTGATCGCTGTGACCATCGATGCGGGGATCCCTAATTCGCGCTGCATCTTTTGAGCGCCAACCAGCAAGCCGCCAAAGAATACCGACGCGGGAATCGCGCCGATCGGATTTAATCCGCCGAAAAGTGCCGCAACGATTCCGTTAAATCCGGCATTCCCGGTGAAACCCGTCGCCGAACCGTCCGTCTGCAAGCGATACTGCAAGCCTAATACCTGAACCACGCCTGCTAATCCTGCCATACCGCCAGAAAGCAGCATCGACAAGAGAATATTGCGTTGAATATTGATTCCGGCATAGCGTGAAGCGCGCTCGTTTTGACCCACCGCGCGGATTCGGTAGCCGATGATCGTCCGCCACAGCAAAATATACGTGATGATCGCCAGCACAATCGCAATCACTAACCCCCAATGCAGTCGTGTGCGACCGAATAATTCCGCTGTGCCGAATAAATCGGAAAGTCCGGGCGGCAGCGGGATCGATAACCGGGGAAGTTCCGCCGCTTCGACAATGCGCGCCGTTTTCGGGATCGCGTTCGATCCCAGTTCAGAAGGATCAAGCAAAACGCCGTTGAGCAGAAAGTTCATGATCTGCGCGGCAACCTGATTCAACATGATCGTGCTGAGGATTTCGTTCACGTTGAAGTACGCCTTCAACGCGCCCGCAATTCCGCCGTAAAACGCCCCCGCCGCGAAGCCAACCAGCAACGAAAGGATGATGATCACGAATCCCGGTGCTTGCGGGATCGCCAACGCGACCGTAACACCTGCCAGCGCTCCGGCGATCATCTGCCCTTCACCGCCGATATTGGTCACGCCGCCGCGAAACGCAACACTGATTCCGATCGCTACAAACAGAATCGGTGTGGCTTTCACGAGCGTTTCGGCGGTCGCATTTTCGGTGCCAAACGCGCCCTGCGCGATCGCGCCCACCGCTTGGAGCGGCGGTGCGTTGAGTGCAATAAGGAGAATGGATGCGACACCGAGCGCTGCTAAAAGCGCCAGCACATAGGGCGTGGTGTCCAGCAGTGAATTGATTAAACGCCGAAAGTTCATCGATGCATCTTCTGGTTACAAAACAGCAGTAGTTTAAACGGCTGCAAAGAAGCGCGCTATTTCAATTATGGATAAACGCGCTCCTTTACAGTTGTGCATTTTATCTAAAGGCAGAGGGCATTTCCCCCTGCGCCAGCCGTTTATTGATCACCGAAATCAGCGGCGGAACATCCGCCAGCGATTCGACGACATAATCCGCGCCCAACCACGTGAACTTGTCCGCCGCCGCCGCCAAGCGCGCCGTTTGCTGAGCAACCGGAAGCGCGTTGAACTCGGCTTCGCTCAAGCCGATCTCGTTGCCTGTGCGCGTCAAGCTGACCGCCCACATGCCCGCTGTTTTCGCTTCTTCAATATCAACCGGGGTATCACCCACCTTGACGAATGTCCACATCGGGTAAATTCCGAGGCGGCGGGCGATTTCGAATGCCATGAAAGGCGCGGGACGCCCCGCCCCGACGCTTTCGGGGACGACAACCACATCGGGCGAGTAACCGCGCTTCGCCGCCTCCGGGATCAGCATCTCCATCATGGACAGGGTGTAGCCTGTATTGCTGCCGATCTTAAGACCCATCGCCCGAAAAGCGGCGATCGCGTCGAGCACGCCGGGGATCGGTTCAGCGCGTTCGAGCAGCGCGACGGTTTGCGCCGGAATAAAGTCGGCGTACATCGCGGACACATCCTCATCGCTCGGTGGACGTCCGTGCACCGATTTCCACAGGGCTGAAACACGCGGACTGTTCAACACCAGCGCGATGTGATCTCGTTTCGCCATACCCATTGGACCGCGTGCTTCATCCAATGTGATCGGTGCGCCGAACTTTTCGAACAGCCGCGTGAATGCTTGTGTTGGCGCGATGCAGCCATAATCGACCGTCGTTCCCGCCCAATCGAGGATTACTCCCTGAACCTGTAATGTCATCCGATCCTCTTTTCAATGCGTGCTGCGAATTAGGCTTCGTACCGCACCTCAACGGCGCGCCCCGTCTGTGACGATTCGACAATCGCATCGCAGATGACCGCATTCCGGTAGCCATCGACAAAATCAGCACCATACGGAGCAACCGGATGTTTGCCAAGTATCGCTTCAAAAAAGTGATTGAACTCGTGCACGAATGTATGTTCCCACCCGATAATGTGCCCTTGAGGCCACCAATTCGACCAGTACGGATGATAGCTCTCGCTCACCAGCACATTATGAAAGCCGCGTGTTTCTTTCGGGTCTTCATGCGCCCAAAACACGTTGAGTTCATTCATGCGTTCGAGATTGAACGTGATCGTTCCTTTTTCGCCGTTGATCTCGATGCTGTTGTAATTCTTGCGCCCCTGACAAAAACGGGATGCCTCGACCGTGCCAAGCTCGCCATTCTCAAAATCGATCAGCGATACGAAGGCATCATCAACATCGACTTTGCCCATGCAGCTGCCGTCGTGGAGCGGGC